>NZ_JACJPP010000005.1 GCF_014696135.1 Nodosilinea sp. FACHB-141
CCCAGCGACTTAGCCAGCTTTTCAGCCTCGTCTGAGAGGCGCAGCTCCCGAGCGATCGCCTGGGCCAGTTCTGCCTGCACTCGGTCGGTGCCGACATCGGCTTGGTATTTGCGCAGCTGCTTTTTATCCAGCAGGTGGGCGATTAGCCCCTCGCTGACGGCCTCGATTTGGTCGCTGTTGCGCTCGTTGGCATCCCAGGCCAGGTAGAGGCCATAGGCCAGGGCGGCTAGGCTCGTCAGTGGATTCAGCAGGCTACCCAGGATGAGCCCACCGGCCAGGCCACCGCCGATATAGAGTTTGGGGTTGTGCATCCCCTCGGCGGCATCCTCGGCGGTGTCAATCCAAAGGGGTTGTGTGGTCGCTAAGTTACTCATGGTTTCACCTAAAGAGATGGGGGCACCGTTGCCCCCGTTTGCAGTGTTATTTGGCCTTTCTAGCCGTGGGCTCGCTTCATGTAGTGCCATTGCAGACCCAGGAACAAGATGAGTCGCACCATCATTTCAAAGCAGAACAGCATGGTGACGATTAGCCCCACACTGCCCCAGTTGATCAGCCCCCACTGGCCGGTAAAAATCACAAACACCAGCTGCCCAAAACCGCCCTCGACGGGGGGGAAGACGGTTAAGCAGAGGAAAGTATCGACGATGTAGGCGACCAGGCTGGCCCGGTTGGCGCTGCGGATGCTGAGTAGGGGAAAACGGTTGTACCAATCTTTGAGGCGAACGAGGGCGGGATCGTCGTCCTCATTCACCTGGAGTTGTTCGGCTGAGTCAGCTTCTAGGGCGATTAAGCGCATCAGCTTACGGTCATGCTTCAGCAGAATGGGGTAAGTCTCGGCTGTCTGAATGAAGGCCCACAGCACGACCCCAACCGGGATTGAGATCAGGGCGAGGGCACGATTGCCGAAAAAGCCCACCAGACCTTGCAGGTCAAAGATATTGATTAAGGCAAGGGATACCGCTTTGCAGTAGGGCAGCAGGTTGGCGGCGGCCACCACGCAGGCGACGCAGATCGCCAACCAGTAGAGCAGCTGCCGGGCGGTCTTGGCCCCTGAGTTGGGGGAACGGGTTGAGCGTTTTTTAGTGGAATAGGTAGTCATGGGTTAGGCCTCTATAAGGTGTGCTGGGCTTAGTTTGAGGGCATGTAGTAGGCGGCCCCCTGGTACTGATTCATTCGCCAGTCGACTAGGGACTTATCGCCGGTGAAGGCCATCTTCTGGGTTAGCCCTGGGGTGTTGGGGTCGCTGTCATCGTCGGTAATGATGCCTGTGTTGCCGTGGGCATCACAGACGATAGAGCCCACCGGGATGGGTTGATTGGTGGCGCTGTCGAGCACCGGGGTGTTGAGCATGAGGGAGACGTAGCGCAGCTGGTCAGCACTCACCACTGGGATGCAGCCGTCTCGATAGCGAGCGATCGCCACCTCGTTTTTCTGCGCCTGCTCCTGCTGGCTCAGGGTGAGCTCAGTCATGTCATCGCCGATACGACTGGCCTCGGCGCGGGCGGTGCTGACTTTCGAGGCGAAGTTGCCGAGGTTACTAA
>NZ_JACJPP010000006.1 GCF_014696135.1 Nodosilinea sp. FACHB-141
TCCACCTACGGCCATGAAGGCGCAGGGGAACAGCAAAAGGCCCGACCACCCAATAAACACAAAGCGATCGCGCTTTAGCCAGTCGTCAAGGACGTCGAACCATCCTCGCTCGGTTTGCGCGCGTCCCATTGCTATGGTCATGTCAAATCCTCTTTATATGACATCCAATCCATAAGGTCGCAACTCTGGTGGATCCAGACAAGTCTGGCAGAGCATACCTCAAAGCAGGGGTTAGTAACTACTAAGTATTCCAGATATTAGAGCCAGGGAGAATAATATTCCTGCTCCAATCGCCGATACCTCTGCCTGAGTCGCACCAGCAGCCTTGAAGACAAGCGTCTAAAGACTGGGTTTCTATTTATGATAAGGAGTGTTCTAATTTTTTACAATCTGACACGTAGTTTCTCAGGCTAGCGGTGCCGGGGGCTTGGCGGTAATGAAGTCGGTGTTGGCCATAGGGGTTGACTAGCGAAGCCGCCGTGGGGTTTAGACTGGGCTGATTCAGTGTTTATATAGAGTAATAGCGGGTGATGTAACCCAGTTCGCTCAGTTTGATTTGAAGAAAGCGGTGGCGTTGAAGCCGCCCCACCCAAGCTTTTTCTAGGTTTTTGTCGCTCTTCATCTATCACTATCGCTTGTTAAGATCTATGACTGCCTCCCTGTCGACTACTCAATCTCAAGCCCTTAAGCGCACCGTGTTAGGGGCCCGTCGTGTGAGCAACATTTTTTGGGCCGTGGTGCTCACCCTAGGCGGGCTAGGGTTTGCCCTGGCCGGAGCTTCTAGCTACCTGAAACAGAACCTGCTGCCCTTCGCTGACCCAACCCAGCTGGTATTTATTCCCCAGGGCATTGCCATGGGCTTTTATGGGGTAGCTGCCCTTGGTCTGGCCACGTTCCTTTGGATTGTCATCAGTTTGGATGTGGGCGGCGGGTACAACAGCTTCGACAAAGCCAGCAATCGCCTACAGATTGTACGCAAAGGCTTTTGGGGCAAAAACCGCCGCATTGAATTTGAGCATCCCCTAGAAGACGTGACCGCAGTGCGGGTGGCGATTAAAGAAGGGCTCAACCCCAAGCGCACCCTATACCTGCGCATCAAGGGCCGCCCCGATATTCCGCTGACTCGGGTGGGCCAGCCAATTCCCCTAGCTGATCTGGAAAATCAGGGAGCAGAACTGGCGCGGTTTTTGCAGGTGCCGCTAGAGGGGCTATAGACCGTTTAAAGGTCTATGCTGAGCGGCGGCCCCCGGCTTTGAGCCCGTGCGATAACATGGGGGGTCGGTTGAACTATTAGGAATTGACGTATTGATGGCTCTCTCGACACGCCCGTTTACCCTAGCCCTAGCTGCCCTGCTAACCCTATGGCTGGGCGCTTGCACCAGTTCCCCAAGTTTGGACTCGACCAGCGAAGCCCCCACAGACCCCGGCCTAACTGAGTCAGTGGCGGTGGCCCCGACCGGTTTGCCCGTGCTAGAGGGTACGGCAACGGTGGAGATGGTGGTGAACGGCAGCCCCATTGTGATGGAGCTAGACGGTGCCAATGCCCCAGTCACCGCGGGCAATTTTGTAGATTTGGTGAACCGTGGCGTCTACGACGGCCTAGTGTTTCACCGGGTGGTGCGTGACCCACAGCCCTTTGTGGCTCAAGGCGGCGACCCCCAGAGCAAAGACCCTAGCGTGCCGGCTCAGCAGTTGGGTACGGGTAGCTTTATTGACCCTGATACCCAGGCTCCCCGGTACGTTCCCTTAGAAATTAAGCCCGCTGGGGCAGAAGAGCCAATCTATAGCCAAACCCTTGAAGAAGCCGGCATCAGCGATGCCCCAGAACTGCCCCACACTCGGGGTGCTGTAGCTATGGCACGATCGCAGGCGGTAGACTCAGCCTCGGCGCAGTTTTATATCACCCTGGCGGAGCTGCCCTTTTTGGACGGTAGCTACGCGGTGTTTGGCTACGTCACCAGCGGTATGGAGGTGGTGGATGCCATTCAGCAGGGCGATCGCATTGAGTCGGCGCGAGTTACGGCCGGGCTGGAGAATCTGAAGACTGAGTAGGCAAGGTAGAGATCGGGCCGTTGTTGTCACTGGCATAGGGCTGGTCACGGCCCTAGGAACTACGGCAACGGCCACCTGGAACAATCTTCTGGCCGGGAAATCGGGCATTCGGATCGGACAGCCGTTTTCGGAACTGCCGCCTCGGCCTTTGGCTATGGTGGGCGATAAGCCCACTGATATTGAGGATTTGCTGGAATTGGCAGTAGCTGAGGCGATCGCCGATGCCCAGCTCACGCCTCCCCTGACCGACTGTGGCGTGGTAATCGGCTCTAGCCGCAGCTTTCAGGGCCGCTGGGAACAGATGGCCCGTAGTGAATCTTGGGCAGACAACCCCTGGCTAGAGGCGCTGCCGCACATGGGGGCGATCGCCGTTGCCCGCCAGATTCAATCCCAAAGCCCGGTGCTGGCACCGATGGCGGCCTGTGCTACAGGATTGACGGCGATTTTCCAGGGTTATGAGCTGGTGCGGCGGGGGCAGTGCGATCGCGTCATTGTCGGGGCGGCCGAAGCGCCCGTCACTCCCCTTACCCTGGCTGGCTTTGAGCAATTGGGAGCCCTCGCCACCACCGGCTGCTACCCCTTTGCCCCCCAACGAGAAGGATTGGTGCTGGGGGAGGGGGCGGCGGTGCTGGTGCTAGAGTCAGCATCTTCCTGGCTGGCGCGATCGGGGCCAAAAGCTTACGGTCGCATTCTGGGGGGCGGATTTAGCGTTGATGCCTACCACCGCACAGCGCCAGACCCAACACTGGGGGGCAGTCGTTTGGCTCTCAAGAATTGTCTTTACTACAGCGGGCTGAAGCCTCAGCAGGTCAGCTACGTGCATGCCCACGGCACCGGAACTAGACTCAACGACGCCCATGAGGTGCAGCTATTGACGGAGGGGTTTTCGCCGCCGCCGTGGATGAGTTCGACCAAAGGAGCGACAGGGCATACGTTGGGGGCTTCTGGGGCGATCGGGGCGGCGCTTTGCCTGCTGGCGCTGCGGCATCAAGTGCTGCCACCTAATACAGGGGCTCAGGACGAGAGCATTTACCCCAAGCTCGTGACTCATCCCATTCCTACTGATTTGGAAGTGGCTCTGTGCTTTAGCTTCGGCTTTGGGGGGCAGAATGGCGTGCTGGCGCTAGGGCTTGATCGCACTAGTGCTGAAATTAGCGGCTCTGTTTAAAAACAGGGGACTTTGCAGCGGGCAAACAACCGTTTGTCCCTACACCGTTTGGCCTTGAGATAAAACGTATTCGATGGGCTGCTTCTGTCTAAAATTCACACGCGCTTTGCGGGACTAAGGGGCAATCTGCTTCCGTTACCGGGACACTCCCAAGGGTAAGGCGCATCAGGTGCGGCAGAGCGCCCAGCGGACTCAGGTCGGTGACGGGGGTTTCGTCTAGATACAGCACTTCTAAGTTCAGCAGTGAGGCGAGCGGGCTGACATCTTGAACCTCGGTGTTGACCAGTACTAGCGTTTCTAGACTGGTTAGCTCAGAGAGGGGTCGAATGTCTTGGAGAGGGTTAAACCCAAGGGTCAAAGTTTCGAGGGAGATAAGGGAGGCTAGGGGGCTAACATCCTCAATGGCGTTGCTGGTCAGCCCCAAGGTAGAAAGGTTACCTAGACTAGCTAACGGCATCAGATCTCGGATTTGGTTGTCGCTCAGGTAAAGGAAGCTTAGCTGCGACAGCGTAGCCAGGGGACTGAGGTCTTCAATTTGGTTAGAGCTGATGTCTAACCCAAGAAGGTTGGGAAACTGGGCTAGAGGGCTGAGATCTTCAATTTGATTGCCCTGTAGGGTCAAGGTGCTGAGCTGGGGCAGAACTGGCAGGCGATGCAGATCGCTCAAGCCCGTTTGGCTAGCGTGGAGACGAGTGAGATCGGTAAGCGTGGTCAGAGGGCCAAAATCGCTGACCGAGGTAGCGTCAATATCGAGGTCTACTACGGGTAGATTTGCCAGGGGGGCCAGGTTGCTGACCGGGTTGCGGCTCAACCCGAGCTGAAACAAGTAGGGTTTATTGGCTAGAGGGCTGAGATCGGTAACCCCGTTGCCGTCTAGATATAGCTCAGATAGCTCGGTTAGCGGTTGCAGGGGGGTGAGATCGGTGACGTAGTTGTCGCCTTGGGGCTCGCGGTAATCGTCCACCCAAACGCGGTTTTCTAGGGAAAGGCGGGTGAGACGGGTAAGCGATCGCACCGCTGAGATGTCGGTGATCTGGTTAGCATCGAGTTCCAGATCTAGCAGATTCTGAAGGTTGGCCAGCGGAGCCAGCTCACTGATCTGATTGCCGCTCAGACTCAGTAAGAATAGGTTTTCTAGATTGTTCAGGGGTGTCAGGTCAGCAAGGTTGTTGTGATCGAGCGTCAGAATTTGGAGATTGCTCAGGGTGGCTAGAGGCTGCACGTCCTGAATTTGGTTGTGATTGAGATGCAGCTCGCTTGGGGATAAAGCCTGTAGCGGCTTGAGATCGCTAATTTGGTTGCGGCTCAGATCTAGTTCGTAGAGATTGGTGAGGGACTGGAGCGGGGTGAGGTCGCCAATCTGATTGTTGCTAAGAATCAGGGTCGAGAGCTGACTGAGCCTCTGCAAGGGGCGCAGGTCTTGGATGGTTTGGTTATCTCGTAGATTGAGGCGGGTGAGCTGGGTCAGGCCGGCCAGCGGAGCCAGGTCGGAAATTTGATTGGCGTAGAGATCGAGCTGAATAAGCTGGGTCAAATCAGCTAGGTTGCTGATGTCGCTGATTTGATTGCCGCCCAGGTTGATAACTTGCAGGGAGGGGTGCGATCGCAAAGCGCTAATATCTGTGATTTGATTATCGCTGAGGCCCAGGTCAGTGAGCTGCGTCATCTCGGACAGGGGTTGAATATCGGTGATCTGGTTGCTGTAGAGATAGAGCTGCTCCAGCTGGGTAAGGGACGCCAACGGACGCAGATCGCTGATGTTGGAATACTCCAGGCTGAGCGTCGTGCTGCTAGCCAGCTGCTGCTCAGCTTCAGCACAGTCGTCGGTGCCTGTGTAGGCGAGCATGGCCTCAACCGTGTGCTGCGTCTCTGGGGCAAGGCTGTCGTAGTGATTGCACCAGGCGGCAAAGCTGGTATGGATCGGCTCGGCTTGGGCTAGGGTGGGCAGCGTTACTCCTGCCCAGAGAACCGGAGTTAACAGCGGCAACAAACGCATCGGCACAGCTTAAAAGAGGCGATCTAAACTGTCCCAATCTAGCCTCGTGGGCCGAAATCAGGCTTTAGGTGTCTAAAAAGACACAATTGGCGATCGTCAGCCGCCCTCATTTAGCTAGGAGAAAAATTTAGGATCCCATTCCAGATCCAAATCGCATCATCCGATGACAAACAGCGGGCTGGCGTAGGGGCAAACAGTGTTTGCCCAACCCAACCGGGGGTGAGAAGGCGGATTCAGTATCAAGCCAGGCTATTGAAGAATTCCATCGCCATCTGGGGTAGGTGGCTGACCTCAACCCATAGCTGCTCAGGGCTAATGCCAAACAGATATTGCAGCGCCACAACGATCGCGACCAGACCGATGAGGGGGACAAGTCCTATGCTCAAAATTCTGAGAAACAGCTGGGCAACTAAAACGACGACCGCGATCGCCGCAATCAGCAGCACCAGTTGAGGATCAACAGAACTAAACACAGAATCCATGGGGCAAGAAACGGTTAAGGAATAGATCGACAAAAACCCAGACTATCCTAGCTCAGAGACCGAGAGCGATGGTTGTTGGTGCTTTTAGGCCAGAACCCGGAAGGCTTCTGGTGCATCGCCGCCGGTCACGTAGCCACCCTGTTGTTTGATGGCAGTGAGATGGGCGATCGCCCCTTCACCAATCACCTCGCCTGCCACAATGGCAGGAATCCCTGGGGGATAGGCCGAAACCGTATCAGCACTAATGCGGCCAACGGCAGCTTTAGCCCCAACGGTTTCTGTAGGGGCAAAGAAAGCCTCGTGGGGCGACACTACCGGCAGGGTAAATGAGGTATCCGTGATGGGGGCGGGCTGAGGCCAGACCTCGATGGCAGCATGCTGCTTGGCGTGGCTCTTGACTAGCGATTGAAAACCAGCCACGCACCGCTGCCCATCCTCGTCTGTGTTGCCGAGGCTAACGATCAAGGTCAAGTGTCGCAGCTCCGGCAGTTCGACAGTGACGCCGAGCTCTTCGTGCAAAATTTCGTCGGCCTCTAGCCCCGTGAGCCCCAGGCCTGATACATCTACCGTCAGACGAGTCAGATCCAGATCGCTAGCGCTAGAGAAGGCCGTTACCGCCGGTTTATCCACGACTCGCAAACCAGGAACCGTGGCCAGCTCCCTTCGCATGTGTTGTGCTAGGGCCAATGTATCCGACAAAAGCGCTTTGCCCTCGATCGCTACCTGGTGACGGGCGGCATCTAAGGAAGCCAGCAGCAGAGAATTGGGGCTGGTAGATTGAGTGAGCTGTAGGGCCGCTTGCAGGCGATCGCGATCGACGCGGTCTCCCCGCGTGTGCAGCATCGCCGCCTGACTTAGTGCTCCCAGCACCTTGTGGGTTGACTGCACCACCAGATCAGCGCCCAGCTCCAACGCCGGGATTGGCAGGTCAGGGTGAAAGGCAAAGTGCGGCCCGTGGGCTTCATCTATTAGTAAGGGAATGCCGTGGAGGTGGGCGAGGGCTGCGATCGCCCCTACATCCGAGCAAATGCCGTGGTAGGTAGGCGATACCAGCAGCACCGCGCGGGTGTCGGGATGATGGCTGAGGGTAGCGGCGATCGCCTCTGCCTTTACCCCCAGCGCCAAGCCCAGTTCTGGGCTGTACTCGGGTGCCACAAAGATTGGCATCGCCCCCGATAGCACCAGCCCCGCAATCACCGAGCGATGGGCATTGCGCGGCACGATAATTTTGTCGCCAGGGCCACAGGTAGCAAGAATAGCGGCCTCGATGCCGCAGGTCGAGCCGTTGGTGAGAAAGTAGGTGCGCTCAGCCCCAAACGCCTCGGCAGCGAGTTCCTGAGCTTCCAGAATCACGCCTTCTGGAGCAAACAAATTATCTAGCTCCGGCAATTCCGGCAGGTCTACCGCCAGTGCCGCTGCCCCCAACAGGTTTCGCAGTCGAGACGATGCTCCTTGCCCCCGCTTGTGGCCTGGCGCGTAGAACGCCGCATGGGGTCGCCGACTGCTGGCCTGCAACGCCGAGAGAATAGGAGTCTGCGATTGATCGAGCATGGCTGCGAAAGAACCTATGAGCCGAGTCCTGTAGCGTTGCTCGGGTTTGGTGAAAGCCTCTCCAGGCAAGACTTCTGCTCCCCCATTTCCTCGCCGTCAAAGACTTGTCACGTACTACTGCTATAGAGGGCATGGAGGGATCTCCACCCTCATCACCTACCTTAGATTCGCTATAGTCTGAGAGGAAAAATTGGAGGATATCCCATGGCTAAAGCTACCTGGAACGGCGTTGTATTAGCCGAAAGCGACGCCTGCGAAGTGGTCGAAGGCAACCAGTACTTTCCCCCCGACTCGCTGAATATGGACTACTTCAAGCCCATCAGCAAAACCACCGGCTGCCCTTGGAAAGGCACCGCTAGCTACTACGACATCGTTGTTGATAACAACGTGAATTCTGGTGCCGCCTGGTACTACGCCGAACCCAAGCCCGCCGCGAGCAACATCAAGGGCTACGTGGCGTTCTATAGCAACAAGGTGAAAGTCGAGGCGTGATCTATGTAGGGGCACAGCAGTGCTGTGCCCCTACCGCCCAATTACGCTTTCTTCAGCCAGCTAAACATGGCCCGCAGATCCTTACCCACTTCTTCAATGGGGTGCTCGGCTTCGCGGCGGCGCATGGCGGTGAACCCGGCGTTGCCTGACTGGCTTTCGAGCACAAACTCGCGGGCAAACTGGCCGGTCTGAATTTCCTTCAGCACCTTGCGCATTTCGGCGCGGGTTTCGTCGGTGATGATGCGGGGGCCACGGGTGTAGTCGCCGTACTCAGCGGTGTTGGAGATGCTGTCGCGCATTTTGGCGAGGCCGCCTTCGACCACCAGATCGACAATTAGCTTCACTTCGTGGAGGCACTCGAAGTAGGCCAGCTCGGGCTGGTAGCCAGCATTCACCAGGGTTTCAAAACCGGCTTTGATCAGCTCGCTGAGGCCGCCGCAGAGCACCACTTGCTCACCAAACAGGTCGGTCTCGGTTTCTTCGCGGAAGGTGGTCTCGAGTACGCCAGCGCGGGTGCCGCCGATGCCCTTAGCGTAGGCCATGGCGCGATCGCGAGCCTGACCCGTGGCATCTTGGTAGACGGCGAACAGGCAGGGTACCCCTTGGCCCTCTTGATAGGTGCGGCGTACCAGGTGGCCGGGGCCTTTGGGGGCTACCATCACCACATCCACATCGGCGGGGGGCACGATCTGGCCAAAGTTGATGTTAAAGCCGTGGGCAAACAGCAGCACGTTGCCCGCCTCAAGGTTGGGGGCGATCGCCTCTTTATAAATGGTGCGCTGCACTTCATCGGGCAGCAAAATCATGATCCAGTCGGCGAGCTTGACGGCATCGGCGACGGGCTTGACGGTCAGACCTTCGGCTTCAGCTTTGGCGGTGGAGCGGCTGCCTTCGTAGAGACCCACAATGACGTTGACGCCGCTGTCTTTGAGGTTGAGGGCGTGGGCATGGCCCTGGGAGCCATAGCCGATAATGGCGACGGTCTTGCCGTTGAGCAAATCTAAGTTGGCGTCACTGTCGTAATACATGCGGGCCATGGGGTTCTCCTTGAAGTTGACGGACTGCGGTGTTTTCTGTGCAAGCTCTTGATTCTATCAAACTAAGGGGGCTAGCCAAAGTCCCTCATTTTATGATCTAACCTTCGCCGACCGCGCGCTCAGCCACCTCAAAGCAAAGGCGGCAACCTGCCCGATCGGTAGAATAAAGGCATGCACCAAAATCGTGGTCACTGTCCTCCCTACGAGCACCCTTGATGGTTGAAGCAACCTCTCCCCCAACCCTTGTTGCCCTGGTCACCGGGGCCAACCGAGGCATTGGCCTAGAAGTTACCCGCCAGCTTGCCCAAGCGGGAATGACGGTGATTTTGGGCAGCCGCGACTTGGTTAAGGGAGAAGCTGCCGCCGCGTCGATGATTCAGGCTGGGTTGGAGGTGCTACCGCAGCCGTTGGATGTGACCGACCTAGCCAGCGTTGCCCATCTAGCCCAGTTGGTAGAGCAGCAGTTTGGCCGCCTCGATGTGCTAGTCAACAATGCGGGCATTCTCTACGACACCTGGCAGCAGGCTAGCAATGCCGACCTGGAGGTGGTGCAGGAGGCGATCGCCACCAATACGCTCGGCCCCTGGCGCATGGCTCAGGCGTTTTTGCCCCTGCTCAAACTTAGCCCGCACGGTCGCATCGTCAATGTCTCTAGCGGAGCCGGGGCGTTGAGCAGCATGGGGGCAGGCACCCCGGCCTATAGCACCTCTAAAGCAGCCCTGAATGCGTTTACCCGACTGCTGGCCGCTGAGCTACAGGGCACGGGCATTTTGGTGAATGCGGTGTGCCCTGGCTGGGTGGCGACTGACATGGGCGGCAGCGGCGGTCGCCCGGTGGCCGATGGCGCAGCCAGCGTGGTGTGGGCAGCGACACTGCCTGACGATGGCCCCACGGGTGGCTTCTTTCGCGATGGCAAACCGCTGAATTGGTAGATGGCCCAAAGCGCTAGCGGCGTATCCATTTGGTGAGAATGCGTATGGGCTGGCCGGTGGTGGGGTCGAGCTGGGGTTTGCTCCAGGCGCGGGGTTCGGCGAAGCCGATGCTGTGGAGATGGGCGATGACTAGCTCCATGCCGGTGGCGGTGCCGATGAGCATGACGCGCACGGGTTCGCGTGGGTCGGCGGGCTCTGAGCTGGGTGGGTCGCCGGAGGGCGGCTGGCTATAGATTTCGCTGTTGGGGATGAATTCTGACATGGCGATCGATAAATAAGGGTGACAGAAGAGGGCTAAATCCTAGAGCTTTTGAAAAACCCTGGGATCTTTTGCCGCAAGAAGCTGCACGAAGGGTGCGAAACCCTGCGCAAAATGGGAAACTGGGCTAACAAATCAGCAATGCCCCGTAACGGCAAGAACGGTCTTGTCTTCTGGGCCGTAGTTTAGAGGCAATACTGGAAGCTTACTTCCGCTTGACGCATGTGTCAAGCAGTGGACTTCCGGAAGTTGAATTCCGCAATGTCTGATGAGGCACTGAATCGGCAAGAATCCCCTTTGAAGCAGATGCGGCAACGGGTTGGGTTAACCCAAGTTGAACTAGCAAGGCGAATTGGGGTATCCGACAGAGCAGTAAGAGCTTGGGAAAAAGGGGAATATCCTCCAACTCTAACAATCCCTCAGATTCGAGCATTATGCAGGGAGTTACAAGTTCCCTTTGATGAACTACCTAGTGACTTTGGCCCTTCGGGAAATAAAGAATAATTAAAACACTTATTTCAGTACTAGATGTAGCGTTGCTATTCAAGGAAATGATTACATCTAGCGTTCCTGAATTTCGATGTAAGCACTCAAAACACACAATTGCATTTCTTGCTGAGTGATGTACACTGTCGAATAAGAATAGTTCACAAGAACTAGTGAAGGGTTGATATCTTATGGAGAGACGGAAGATATTAATTGCTACTAAAACCTACCCTTCCATTAGCAAAAAGTATAAGGAGACTGTTTGCACTGCTGGAATTCTCTTAGATAACGATGAAACTCCGGTATGTTGGATAAGAATTTATCCTGTCCGATTCCGTACATTGTCATTTGATAGGCAATATCCTCGATGGTCTATCGTTAGTGCCAAGATAGAGAGAAATGAAAAGGATTACCGAGTAGAAAGCTACAGAATAGACGATTCTTCTATTGAAGTCATCCGATCACTCGGCACCTCCAACTATTGGCAGGAGCGAAAGTCATTTGTCTTGCCATTTCAAAGCCCGTCAATTTCATCTATCAGCAACCAAGGGAGATCTCTTGGAATTATTAAACCTCTCAAGATTGACAGCTATTTCTGTCGACCAGCATCAAGTGAATGGAGTGATAGTCAGAAAGCTGTTCTAGATCAGGGCGACTTCTTTGAGGAAGCTAGTGATCTCGAAAAAATACCGTACCAGTTTGGCTACAAATTCACTGCACAAGATGGAACCCAACATAAATTTTCAATAAGTGACTGGGAAATTAGTCAGTTATACAGAAATTGTCGAAACTCATCTCAAAAAGCAACTCTAGCGGAGAGAGAAAAGGATGCTTTAGAAAAAGTCAGACAAAAGCTTGCTGAGAGATTCATGGATGAGGACAAAATAGATTTGTACTTTATTGTTGGAAATCTGAAGAATCATAGCAAGACATTTATGATAATCGGGCTCTTCTACCCACCTTTCAAATCTCAACTTGATCTTGGTATATAGAGAATTTTGCCACCGTCTTGGCAAGATCTATGTAAGGGATATAGATATGAACTCATGTAGCGAAACCTTGAAATCAATACTGACGTTTGGGTACGGAAATCGAAAAGACTATAGCGTTTTTTTGGACTATTTGAAGACGTATAGTATTCAATACGTAATTGATGTGCGTCTAAATCCTCGTGCTTGGACGAGAAAATGGTACGGCTGCGCGCTTAAAAAATTCTGTGATGAAATAGATATTGAATACATTTCAGAGACATCTTTAGGAAATACTTCGGGGAAAAAAAATTGGATCCCTCCAGATATAGCTCTGGCAGAACAGCGTCTCCTTGAGATTGCTGAAATTTTAAACAGCAAAAAGACTAGGAACATTCTTTTGCTATGTGCCGAGCTAGATTATTCACGCTGTCATCGTACAGAGGTCGCAGAAAGGCTTCAAAGTATGACTGACTTTCCAATCAAACACTTGCAATAATTTCTGTTTTTTCTCTTAGCTTGGCTGCTCACGCTCAAGAATACTATTGATATCCTGTGATCCATACAGAATTCGGACGACTTCAACCGCTGTGGGCAAGTCAAAATAAAAAATCATGTATTGCCTAAACCCCTTCACATGCCATTTTCGCAAGCCCTGCAAAGAAGCACTCTGAACTGGGTAAACGACGCCAATTGCAGGCATTCTAGCTATCTGTGCGATCGTTAACCGAGCAGCATCGAAGAATTTTAACGCTGCTTCGGAGTTGCTCTGCGCAATGTAGGTGAAGTGATCGTCAAGGTCTTGGTTTGCCCGTGGGCGAACTGTAATTTGCTTACCCATACTACTCAGTAGGCAGTTGAGCAATTAAAGCTGAGCGCTTCCGCTCCCACCATTCATCGGTCGCTTCAATAGGCTCGCCGCTTTCTAAGCCTTCTAGCAAAAGTGCTTCAATCTTTGCCTGTTGAGATAGGCGCTCTTGGTCTCTCAAGACTAAATGCACCAAGTAATCGGTTGCTGTGTCAAAACCAGCCCGTTCAGCTTGTTGAGCGATCGCCGCTCCTACACTATCTGGCAAAGAGATATTCAACATAAGGCTTGCACTCAACCAATGCCGCATTCCTTTAATATTACCGAATCCGTCGTCAGCCCAAGTCAGTGTTCTATGCTGAAACTATGACCCAAACCATTGAACTTGCTACTTTTGGGGCCGGATGCTTCTGGGGTGTAGAAGCCGCCTTTCGCAAACTCGACAGCGTAATTGCCACCTCCGTAGGCTACATGGGCGGCCACTTCGAGAACCCCTGCTACCTAGATGTGCTCTCTCGCATCACCGGCCACGCCGAAGTCTGTCAGGTACAGTTTGACCCCGCCGAAATTTCCTACGACGCGCTGCTCGATACCTTTTGGCGCATTCACGACCCCACCAGCCTCAATCGCCAGGGGGGCGATCGCGGCGAGCAATACCGCTCCGTGATTTTTTACCACACCCCAGAACAGGGCAAAGCCGCCCGTCAAGCCAAAAACAAACTGCAAGACTCAGGCCACTACCCCAAACCCATCGTCACCCAAATCGAACCCGCCAGCGCCTACTGGCTCGCCTCAGAAGAGCACCAGCAATACTTTGGCTAGCCGTTGCTGACTTCAAAAGTCATCGTAGGCAGCATCTTCTGGGTTATCCCAAATCTGAGCTAACGACGGCTCAGAGGCCTGGGCAGCGGCGGCAACTAGCTGTCTATCTGAATAGCGCTGACTGAGAAAATCAATAAAATCTTCTATCTCAGCAATCTGCAAAGGAGAGAACTGACGAATTTTGTCGATCAGTTGCCGTTCTTGCTCAGATAACGCTTGCATAGGCTTCCCTACAGCATTGTTTGCGGGTATGACACCAGTTTAACCCCGTATCAATCAGCGCTTTATCTCTGTTCAACCCAAGCAATTACCTGGTCGCCCAAGCGCACATCGTTGAGGCGATCGATTTCGCGAATGCCGGTGGGGCTAGTGACATTGACCTCGGTGAGGTAGCCGCCGATCACATCAATGCCCACAAAGTAGAGGCCGTCGCGAATCAGCGTTGGGGCGAGCTGGCGGCAGATGTCGAGTTCGCGATCGGTGATGTCTACTTGAGCCACCCGGCCACCCACCGCCATGTTGCCGCGAAACTCGCTGCCCGTGGGGATGCGGTTCACCGCGCCGATGGGTTCGCCGTTGAGCAAAATGATTCGCTTGTCGCCGTCTTTGGCAGCGGGCAGGTAGGTCTGCACCATCACCGGCTCTTTGCCCTGCTGGGTGCTGATTTCAACCATAGAGTTGAGGTTGCGATCGCCCGTCTGCAAAAACAAAATCCCCTCGCCAGCCTTGCCCCCCAGAGGCTTGAGCACCGCCGAGCCCCAGCGCTCTACAGTTTCGCGAATCACCGCCTTGCTCTGAGTAACAATCGTTTCGGGAATCGCCTCGGTAAATTGCAAGGCATACATCTTTTCATTAGCGGCCCGCAGCCCCTTGGGTGAGTTGATCACGCGGGTTTTGGCCGGGTCAATGTAGTCGAGAATGTAGGTAGCGTAAAGGTAGGGCACCGTCACCGGAGGGTCAGTGCGCATAAACACCGCATCCATCTCTTCCAGCGGCAGCTGCACCGCTTCGCCCACTTCAAACCACGGGTTAGCCGCCGCCCAAAGCCCATCCACCAGATCTACAGGAACGAGCTTCACCGGCTGCATCAGCGCCAGAGCTTTGCCCGCCACCACGCTGAGGGCGTTAGCCGCTGTAATCCACACCTCGTGGCCGCGCTGCTGGGCCGCCTCCATCAGGGCAACACTGGTGTCGTGGCCGGGGTCGAGGCGGTTGATCGGGTCGATAATGAAGGCAACTTTCACAGGCGATGCTCAATACTCCAAGTAGAGTTCTAGCATCCCACGCACCGGTTAAGTATGAGGCAGCGCTAAGTAGAGCTACAGCACCGCAATGCACTCAATCTCTACGGCAACATCTTTGGGCAGGCGCGCCACCTCCACACAGGCCCGCGCTGGGGCATTGTCACCGCCGAAATACTTGGCGTAGATCTCATTCATAGCCCCAAAGTCGCCCATGTCTTTGAGAAACACCGAGGTTTTGACCACGTTGTCGAAGCTAGCTCCAGCTGCGGTCAAAATCGCCTCTAAGTTGCCGATCACCTGCTCGGTCTGAGCGACCACATCACCCTCACCCACCAGTTGCCCCGTGGCCGGATCAAGAGCAATTTGGCCTGAGACAAAAAGCATTTGCCCGCTGACCGCCACGGCCTGATTGTAGGGACCAACGGGGGCAGGGGCGGCGGGGGTGTTGATGATGGTGCGCTGCATTTTAGTGAAGGGGTGATGGGGTAGGGAAATTAGGGAGTAGGGGAGTGATGGGGTGGGGGAGTGAGGAAAGTGGTGGATTGGTGACTCCATCACCCCATCACCCTCAGTTGCTGCCAAAGCGGGGGCGCTGGCCGTAAAAGCGGTACTGCCAATAATCTCGCAAAATGCGATCGTGATCAAAGCAGAGATTTTGCGGCACTTCCCAAGGATTGACGATAGCGGCGGTTTTGGCGTCGTCACCGGCGACGGGGTCGACAGTGGCAGTGGCCAGAAACACAACGCTGAGGGTGTGCTGGCGGGGGTCGCGATCGGGGTCAGAGTAAACCGCGAGCTGTTCGATCAGGGTGACGGTGAGGCCGGTTTCTTCCTGAGCTTCTCGGCGGGCGGCGGTTTCGACGCTTTCGCCATAGTCAACAAAGCCGCCGGGCAGCGCCCAGCCCAGGGGCTCGTGGTGGCGCTCAATCAGCACGATGGGGCGGTGGGGATGGTGCAGCAGCTCAATAATAATGTCAACGGTAGGTGTGGGGTTGCGATAGGTAGTCATAGGGGGGACTTTATGGGAAATTTTCTGGAACAAAAATAACTCTTAGGACAGCCGACTCCTCTCCGTAGGTCATGCTAAAGTCCAACTGAAATTTAAGCCGAGCTAAGCTATGCCCTTTCCCAGAGCCAGCGGCATTCTGCTGCATCCTACGTCGCTGCCCGGTCGGTTTGGTATTGGCGACCTCGGGCCTGAAGCCTACCAATTTGTAGATTTTTTGGCGTCGACTCGCCAGCAGCTCTGGCAGGTGCTGCCCCTAGGGCCAACCGGTCATGGCAACTCGCCTTACCTCTGCTACTCAGCAATGGCGGGTAACCCGCTGCTGATTAGCCTCGAAGAGTTGTGCAATCGCTCCCTACTCTACCCCGACGAACTACACGAATTAGAGCACCTTTCTCCCCACCAGATCGACTTTGACCGGGTAATCCCAGTCAAGACGGAGCTGTTGAGACGAGCGGCCGACCGGTTTAGCGAAGTGGCTTCTGACGAAGACCGGGCCGCCCTGGCTCAGTTCAGCGAAGAGTGTCACTTTTGGGTAGATGAGTTTGCCTTTTTTATGGCGCTCAAAAATGCCCACGGCGGCGCGAGCTGGACGGAATGGCCCAGCGACATTGCCCGCCGTGAACCCGAGGCGATGGCCGCCTGGCGAGAAAAACTAGCCGGCGATATCTTTACCCACAAGTTTTTGCAGTTTGAGTTTCACCGCCAGTGGCAGTCGCTGCGGCAGTACGCCCGCGATCGCCAGATTCAGATTATTGGCGACATCCCCATCTACGTGGCCCACGACAGCGTCGATGTGTGGGCCTATCCCGAAAACTTCATGCTCGATGAAGAAACATTGGCTCCGGCCCAGATGGCCGGGGTGCCACCCGACTATTTCAGCGAGACGGGGCAGCTCTGGGGCAACCCCACCTACAACTGGGAGGCGTTGAAAAAGAGCGGCTTTAACTGGTGGATTCAGCGCATCAACGCGCTGCTAGGCTATGTCGATATCATCCGGATCGATCACTTCCGGGGGTTGCAGGCTTTCTGGAGCGTGCCCGCCGGTGAAACCACCGCCATCAATGGCGAATGGGTTGAGGCCCCAGGTACGGAGCTGTTTGAAGCCGTGCGCCAAACCTTTGGCAAACTGCCCGTCATGGCCGAGGACCTGGGGATGATTACCCCAGAGGTCGAGGCCCTACGGGACGAGTTTGAGTTTCCGGGCATGAAGATTCTGCACTTCGCCTTTGGCGGCGGCAGTGACAACCCCTACCTGCCCTTCAATTACGTCGAAAACAGCGTGGTCTACACCGGCACCCACGACAACGACACCACGGTAGGCTGGTTTGAAAAAATGCCCGACCACGAGCGCGATCGCCTCCAGCAATACCTCGGCTGCATCAGCCCCGAAGGCATTCACTGGTCGCTAATTCGCCTGGCGCTGCTGTCGGTCTCCAACCAAGCGATCACTCCCCTGCAAGATGTGCTGGGCTACGGCAGCGACTGCCGCATGAACACCCCCGGCCGATCTGACGGCAACTGGGGCTGGCGCTACGAGGCCAAGGTGCTGACAGATGAGGTTAGCGATCGCCTGCGATCGCTAACGGAGCTCTCTAACCGAGCCACAGCTTCGATGGAGTAAGGCTGTGGGTGGGGAGGTGAGGAAGATGAGGAGGTAAGAGGGTGAAGAGATCTGAAGATTTATCTAACCGATCTCTTTTCTATCTTCCCCACCTCCCTCATCTTCCCCATTCCCCTACCGACTCAACGCTGGCACTGACATACCCCGCATAAAGATATCGGTCACCGAGATCACCCCCACCAGACGCCCGTCTTGAACCACGGGCGCGCGCTGCACGCTGATGTCAGACAACACTTGGGAAGCTTCTTGAATGGTGAGATCAGGGGCCAGAGAAATGCAGGGCTGGTGCATGATGTCTTGGACCAGTACCTTTTTAGGATCGTGGCCTCGGGTCACCACGGTATAGACAATATCGCGCTCGGTCACCATGCCAAACGGCATATCTTGAGAGCGGTGTTCGACGAGGAGCGATCGAATCTGTCGCTGCTGCATCAGCTCAATGGCATCGGCGACGGTGGCACCGCTAGCGATGGTAGTGGCGTTAGGGGTCATGATGTCGGCCACGGTCAGCATAGGACTCTCCAGGAAACAATAGGGTAAGGGCTACAACCACGCATTACAGAGGCCTGCGCGCCACGGGCAGGCTTCTATCTGAACCCATAAACCGGCTGACAAGGTCCGGCCTGAAAGATCAAAAATCTGGCTGCTGGGGAAGGTCCCTCAGCGCTGCGATTCGGTTTGCAGCAATCTCTACTATGGTGACCTCTGAAGCGGGGATCACGGGTTGTATTTGTAGCTTTTCTTTAGATTGCAGGGGCTTGGCAGTTAAAGACTCTTAAAGTTTTGGCTTAAACGGCAGCGACACCCCCTGCCGCCCCCGCCGTCGGTGTAGGCAGGTTAGCGCGCCGCCAGCGATGGGCACCAGAGGCATCAGGGCAAGCCAAATGGCGGGGGGCGGCGGGTCAGGCTGAGCCACCACCAGGGGGGTAAAGGTAAACAGATTGGCGGTGAGGAGCGGCGGCGGCAGGGTAGCCGCTCGCCGTGCTGCCTTTAGGGCGAGCCAGGTTTGCGGGCCGGCGATGCCATCGACAACCAGGCCTTGCTGCGCTTGGAGCGATCGCACCGCCTCAGCGGTCTCGGTGTCGTAATAGCCATCCACTACTCCGGTAAACAGCCCTAAACTTGCCAGCTCTGTTTGAAGCTGATTGACCAGCGGGCCTCTGTCCTCGGTGCGCAGCAAGGGAGTAGCGTCGACATCCCGAATAGGCGACAGCGGCTGGGCCAAACCTGGAGTGAGGGGGGCGAGTCCTCCTAGGGCCAGCAGGCCAGCTAGCAGCAGCCGGCGGCCATGGTACATTGCGATCGCTCGGGTGATCATTGGTCGTCACTCCCCAGAAAATGCCCACAGCCAAAGGGGCAGAGTAAATAGCAAACTGGCGGAACTGAGCCCTACGCAGGTGACAGACAGGTCGCGATCGAGATCGTAGGCCTCGGCCAGCACCAGGTTAGAAAAAGCGCAGGGCATGCCCGCCTGCAAAATCATTACCAGTCGAGGTGGACCGTCTACACCCAGAATGGTGAGGCCCAGCCCCACCGCCAGAGGCAGCACCAGCATCTTAATTGCCACGGCTATGGTGGCCCGGTGCAGATGCTGCCACGAGCTGAGCTGCTGAATGCGCAGCCCCATTAGCATTAGCGACAGCACCACAATAGCCCAGGCAAACCGATAGAGGGCTAGGTCAAGCCAGGCGGGCAGGGCGATCGCCTTCAGCCCCAGGCCCAAACCAAAGGCTAGAATAATCGGATTCCGCACGACGGCCCGTAGCCTGGTTGACCATTGCCGCTGCCAGGACTGGGCTAGGTTGAGCCGCTGCCCCCCCATTTCTGAGGCCAAAATCGCTCCTAACCCGTAGGAACCCAGCAGCGTTCCCAGAGCATCGTAGAACAGCGCCCAGCCAAACACACTCACCCCCAGCTGGGGCAGTAGCAGCACCACGGGGTAGCCAATGTAGCCGGTGTTGCCCAACATGGCCGCCAGGGAAAAACTGCCCTGGGTAGGTCGCGCCCAGGGCTCCTGGTCGGCGCGAATCCACAGGCGGCTGCATAACAGCCCCAGCAAAATGGCGGACCAGGCTACCACCGGTGCCAGGTATAGATTGCCCGACAGGTCGGCGCGGCGCATAAACCCCACAATGCTGAGGGGAATGCCCAGCCAAAACAAAAAACGCCCTAGGCGTAGGGGCACCTGCTGATACAACCCCTGGGGCAAGTCTCGGTGGGGGGCAACGCGATAGAGCACAGCACCCAGGGCGATGCCAGCGCAGATTCCTGCCCCGATCGGCCCATACAGGTGCATCAATACCTCAAACGGTGGCAAAACAGCAGCCCTCACATACTCTGCACTGAGATTGTGACAGGCGAGGCCAGAGTTTGGGGTCGACCACGAGAAGTTGTGACCGCATCGCCGCCAAGGGCCATAATGGGTAGAGCTTTGCCGGAAGCGAATGCCTATGCCTCCTATCGACGATATTCCCCAAGCGGCCCGCGACGTTCCCCTTTACTCCACGGGCGAAGATCAGCCCGCCTGGCTGCGGCGCACCCGTAGCCTGCGACGCTTTCTAGGCCTGGCTGTGCTGGCCCTAGCAGCGGGCGGACTGGTGGCCTGGTATCAGACCAACGGGTTTTCTGCCGTCGAATTTGCTCAGCCCTTTGAAACCATGGTCAACCGCTCTGCGGTTGAGACAGATGCTGGAACAGGGGACGCAGCACCAGCCACCAGCGATCGCGACGTCGCCACCCAGCTAGCTCCCTCCAGCCGCACCCTGCTCAACCACCGCGCCTACAATGAGGCCCCGGCCGAAGAGCTAGTCACGCTAAATGCCAATGCCGCTATTCGCCTGCGCGCCGCCGCGGCCAGCCAGTACGAGGAAATGGCCCAGGCCGCCAGTCGCGCTGGGGTGAGGCTGGTGCCGCTCTCGGGCTTTCGCTCCCAGGAGGAGCAGGAAACGATTTTCTTTAGCCTTAAGGCCGATCGCGCCCAAGATGCCGAAACCCGCGCCGAGGTCAGCGCCCCGCCGGGCTATAGCGAGCACCACACCGGCTACGCCGTCGATATTGGCGATGGCAACCAGTCGGGGACTAATCTCAACACAGACTTTGTCGATACCCGGGCCTATCAGTGGATGGAAGCCAACGCCGTGCGCTACGGCTACGAGCTGTCCTTTCCCCCGGACAATTTTCAGGGAGTGGCCTTTGAGCCCTGGCACTGGCGGTTTGTGGGCGATCGCACCAGCTTGGAGACCTTCTACAGCAAATAGGTAAAGGGTTCTGCGCAGTTCTGCCTGGCGTTGGCTACATGGCTCTTGTCCGTCAAAAACTTTCTGACCCCAGGCTAACAGCGTGGTTCAAACTGGCGTCTAGATCATGGCTGCCCTGGACACTAGCTGGCGTCGTCCTAGGTGGCGGACTGCTGCTTAAAGCTCTGCACTCCCAAGTAGAGGAAACGATTTCAGACGCTCTGCATCAGCCCATTCAACTGGGGGGGGTACGGGGGATAGCGCAGTGGGGACTAGTGCTGGGCAAAACCGTGATTCCTAGAACTGAAGCCAACGGGCTAGCAGGCGAAATCGATGCCGTTGTCGTTTTGTTGAACTGGCCGGAGTTGCTGCACCGAGGCAATCTACAGGTGACGGTCACCCTAGTGCGGCCCGATCTATCGGTGGTGCTGCCCGAGCCAGGGGCCGAGCCGGATTTCCCTGGGGGAAACGGCTCGGGAACGGTGAGCGCTGCCGATATCTTAACGGGCCTTTGGGTTGAAGATGGCCGGTTTACCCTGTATGCCCCCAGCCCTGGGGCGGCTACCCCTAGCGCCGTCATGGTCCACGACGTACAGGCCGCAGTGCGCCTGCCTCAGGGGCAGCCCGCCCGCCAGGTGGCCTTTGCGCTGGAGGGTTTACTCGACCAGGGCCACTGGCAGACCAGCGGCACGGTCGATTTGGCGCGGCGATCGCTCCAGGTCGATCTTCAGGGCCAAGATCTGCCCCTGTCTAGCCTCAACCTGGCGCTGCCGCCAGCAGTAGATATTCATGCCGGATTGCTCAGCGGCGATCTGAAGCTAACCACGCCTCTGCCCAGTGCCGTTGTACCTCCCTTAGCCGCCCTCGACCTGCAAGGCACGATCGCCGTGCGGGATGGGCAGGGGAATGTGGGCCAGCAGTCGGCACCGATCCACAACCTGCAAAGCCGGCTGGAATTTCAGGGACAGCGGGTTACCCTGTCCGACACCAACCTCAACCTGGGCGCCATGGCGCTGACGGCAGCCGGCAGTCTCGACCTCAAAACGGGCTACGACCTGAGCGCCCAAGTGCCACCGGTAGCCGCTGGCGATCTACGGGCGGTGGTGGGCGATCGCCTGCCCCTCGACCCCCACCCCTGGCAGTGGCAGGCCAACCTCACCGGATCGTTTCAAGAGCCTGTTTTGAAGGTGCAGCCCGACCCCGCCCTGCTGCCGCCAGGCCACTTGGCGCTGGATATAGGCTTGGTGGCGGTGGCACTAGGAATGCAAGCCCAGGGGCTCCCTCCTCGCGACTGGATTGGGCCGATTGAGGGAGCGACCTACGGGTTTAGGAGCAATGGGGCCTGGTTTACCCTCAGCGATGGCACCGTTGTACCACCCCTATCAGAGGCCACCTACCAACGGGCCAGCGGAGGACTGGATAGCCGGCTGCTCCCGGCCCTCGATCGCAAGTTTTTTTGGTTTTTGCAGACCAATCCCTACGTCACTGCGATCGCCGCCGATCTGTCCAAGGGCAAGCTGTTGGACTACCGCCAAGGGGCGCGTTTCAACACCGATCGCTTCTTTTTAGAGTATTTTATGCCGGTCTATGTTGAGTCGAGCCGGGCGGCGGGGCTCGACCCCGGCGAATCGCTGTGGATGCTCGACCACTCCCTGCGCACCCTGCACGATCCGCTGCTGCGCCATCCCGATGCTCGACCGATTACCGCTGGGGCGGGCACCGTGGGCTCATTTTGGGCAGGCGAGCAGCTGCTATCGATGCAGCAGGTGCTCACCCGCCCGCTGCTGGCCAAACCAGGACGAACCGGGCAGCTGACCCGCCTGGCCTTGCTCAGGCAGCTCAATGCCTCCACCTCCTTAGAAAGTCGGCAGCTATCGAGCAGTCCAGAGCTGATGTCGAAAATTCCCAACGTCACCTTTGGAGCCGAGGAGGGGGCGATTGCCCTGGCCTTGGGCATAATGCGGTTTGAGGGCGAGGGGCTCTACCCCGATTCGCTGCGATCGCTGGCCGCCTCGATTGAGCAAAACGAGTTCGACAAGCACGCCCTAAGAACTACCATCACCGGCAGAATGCAGGGCCTAGCGACCGAGAACAGGGCGGCCCTGAGCTTCGCGCTGCTGCGGTTTAGCGATCGCGACTGGGCCCAGGTGGGCATGGGCAAGCACCTGTTCCCCGGCGGGGCGGCCCACCTCACTGGCGGCAACACGCTCTCGGTGATGGTCTCCCGCCAGGAGAAAGCGGGTTACAGCCTGGAAGCGGCCTACCAAAACAGCCGCCTGCTGCTGCTGGAGCTGCTCGCGGGGGCTGACCGGGGGTCTGGGGGCGATCGCATTGTATTTGCCCTGCTCAAAGACCACGCCTTTAGCCTCCGCTTTTGGCAAATTTTGGCCCAAAAAGAGCCGCTATTGGCAGCTCAGCTGGGGGCGATCGCCGCCGATATCAGCGCCTACCAACAGCTGGCTCAGCAGGGGGCTACCCTCCATGAGACCTTCTACGCGACCCTAGTCACCAGTGATCAGGATATTGGTGTCAGCGCTACGCTTAAGCAGGCGGTGGGGTTTCAGGCCCACTTGGCGCGCCTGCTCGACCAGGCCTTTGTTCCCGCCGACCCAGCTGATCCACGCTATCGCGCTTTTCGCCGTAGCTTGGCCATGTACCTCAGAGAAGCCCCCGACATTTCGGTCTATGGCGGTACTGAGGCAGCTCTGCGGGCCTACGGCCAAGAAACCCTCAACGTGCAGGAGCTGATCGCTGTCGATGTCGCCGATGCCCCGCGTATTCGAGCCATGGCCCGGCTCTATCACGAAGCCCTAGCTAGCGGCTTGATTACAGAGTGGGATGCAGCGGGGTTGCAGCGAATTTTGCTCACCGGAGCGCTGCTGGCCGCTGGGGTAGAGCGGCCTGACTTGCCTCCGGCGCTTCAGAATGTGGGCTTCCCCAGCGCCCAGTTTCGCCGCGACCTGTTATTTGTAGTAGGGGTCGAAGGTATCCAAGTGGAGGCGACCCGGCTGGGCATTCAGGCCCACGACCATCGGGTGGGCTTTCAGCCCGTAGCTCGACCCGGCTATCGCGCCCCGGCAATGAATGGAGCCGATGCGGCCAGCTGCCCAAATGAACCTTATGTGGCAGCGATTGCCTTGGGGGCCGCCACCGCCTTCGTTTGGGATGCCGAAGCTCAGCGCGTCGTCCTACGGCGAGGCCGCACCCGCTGCCCGCTGCAGGAGGACTGGACGGCACTATTTTTTCCGGCCCTGCTGGAGAGCGTGCCCATTGAGCACTCCGAGGCGGGGCGCGATCGCCTGCAAGACAGCCTGCAAACGGCCAAACGACTAGAGGCCGGCATTTTTTGAGCTATAGCCCCGGCTCCCCATCCTCGCTACCATAGAGCAGAGCGATCGCCGCTTAAGCTATCCAACCGCTGGGAGACCGCATGCGCGACACCACCCTCAACACCATTGCCGTCGTCATCTTTGGGGTAACGATGGCTAGTCTGCTGGGGCCGCTAATCCACCTGTCGCCTGCCGTAGTGGCGGTGTTTGCCGCCGTGGGGCTGGGGGTGTTTAGCGTCGATCAGCTCGGCTTGAGCGGCCGCATCGGCGACATTTTGATGGATACGGTAGCCTGGGCTTCGCCTGAGCACCGCCAGCGAGTGCTGCACCACGAGGCCGGGCACTTTTTGGCGGCGGTGTTGCTCGATATTCCGGTTGAAGCTTATACCCTCAACACTTGGGAAGCCTGGAAGCAAGGGATTCCTGGCCAGGGGGGCGTAGTGTTTGGCCCCAGCGACCCAGCGGCCCTGGCGCGGTTTACTCCCCAGGTCATCGACCGCTACTGCCAGGTGTGGATGGCGGGCATTGCCGCTGAGCAGATGGTTTACGGCGATGCTCAGGGTGGCGGCAATGACACTGCTGCTCTGGGTCAGTTTTGGACAGTGCTGGGTCGCTCGCCTGCCGAAGCTCCTCTCAAGCAGCGCTGGGCTACCCTCCAGGCCAAAACCCTACTCGAAAAGCACCGTGCCACCTTCGATGCCCTGGTGACGGCCATGGACGATCGCGCCCCGGTGGCCGACTGCTGCGCCATTGTCGAAGCGAGCCGTGCCTCGGTAGAAGCTGCGGCCTAGCGCCTGCCTACACTTTTTGCAGCACGAACAAGCTGCCCTGGTTGCCGCGTCCAATTCGCAGGTCATCGTCGAGGTAGGTGACTTCGAGCCAGCCCGCCTGGCGATCGCGGTTAATTCTAAAATCAATGCCCTGGAAGAGCGAAAACTTGGACGTAGTTTGCATCGCCCCAACGAACTGAGCCGGCGATTCGTACCCCAAGGCCTGGCGCAGACCAATCACGCCCCGCTCAAAGCCCACATTTACCCGCTGGGTAGACACAGCCTCTAGAGTCGCGGCCACCGCCACCAATCCCGATAACAGGGGTGGCCCGTTCACCTCAGCAATGTTATAAATTCGGTTTTCGCCCAGGCGAATGCACTGGTAAATCGGGCCGAGGGAGGCTAAGGGCAGGCGATCGATATTGAGCAGTTCACTGCTGGTGGTGTAGAGCAGTCGCCAGTCCCCATTCAAGCGATCGGTGGCCTGGAGCGGGTTGGGGGTGGGATTGCGACCCTCTAGGGTAGCGGCTGCCGCTTGAATCGCGGTGCGATCGCTGGGGCTGCTGCTAATGCCCCGGTTAACGGGGGCTACGGCCTCCAATAGCTCAGTTTTGCCCAACATGGCCCAGTCTCCACAGCAGTACCGGCATAATACGGCAAAACTTCGGGCACCGCAGAATAGTGTCTCTGCTACGATGGAATGTCTGTATATTGCCTCGTTACTGGTACAAGACCACCGCTATGTCTAACAAGTATTACAACCCGTCTTTGCGCCAGGTGCCCCGCAACGCCAAGGCTCCAATTTTGCCCTCCAACGGCGACTCGTCCATCCTGCACTGGCTGGAGAGCATCGGTCGCCTGCGCAGCCGCGATGTCATTGAGACCATCCCTGATGAAGCCGAAAACGAGGAAATCTCGGATCTGATGGGCAACGACGATGCCTTTGAGGACGATGACGACACCGATCTCGCCCTCGACGATGACGACGACTAAGCGTAGCCCGTCTAAAAAACGTTGTAGCTAAGCGAACTCGGCCCGCTGGGCGTGGCGAAACTCGAAGGGTTTTAGCCTGAGGCGCTATTGGCTGATGCCAACGGTTTAGGTTGCCGTAAATACGCCGTTAAGTGTTGTTAAACTTCGCTCCGAAGTGAGACGATTCATTTAAGCTTCCTGACTATTTCCGGGCACTAAATGTAGTCAATTGGAAGATCATCCAGTAGACTCCTGATGGTGTGCGGTGTGAAGCAAGTGAGGAATTGTTTGTGGATGCGAAGTTTTTAGCCTCGGGGCGGCTATCCCTGAATGGCCAAACGCTGTTCTGGCTGCTGGGTCTAGGCCTCAGCGCCGCTGCCGTCGGGCTAGATGGAACCCTAGGCAATGCCGTCAGCCTGGGTGCCTCAATTACGGTTCCCTTTATTGTGGCCGCTCTGGGCAGCAGCCTGCTCGGTTTTTCGGCGGTTCCCCTGTTGCGGGCGCTTAAAACCGGTCAATTCATTCGTGAAGAAGGTCCTCAGGGCCATCTTAAGAAAGCGGGCACTCCAACCATGGGTGGCGCTTTTTTTGTGCCGGTAGCGGTCGTTGTTGCCCTAGTCTCGACAGGCTTTGCCCGCGATTCGGTAGCCGTATCGCTCCTGACCCTGGCCTACGGGGCCATCGGCTGGGTTGACGACTGGCAGGTAATTCAGCGGCGCTCTAACAAAGGCATCTCACCCCGAGCCAAGCTTGCTCTACAGATTGCCGTTGCAGTGCTGTTTTGCCTCTGGGTGCTCACCAGTCAGCCTGCTAGCATTACCACCGTGGCGCTGCCCTTGGGCCTGGGCCTACCCCTCAGCTTTTTGTTTTGGCCCCTAGCCGGGTTTGTGCTAGTGGCCGAAAGCAACGCCACCAACCTCACCGACGGCCTCGATGGGCTGATGGGCGGCACTGGGGCGATCGCCTTCATGGGCCTAGCTGCCATTGTTGCCCCTACTCACCCCGACCTGATGGTGTTTTGCGCCGCCATGGCCGGTGCTTGCTTAGGCTTCTTGCTCCACAACCACAACCCCGCCCGCGTGTTTATGGGCGATACGGGTTCCTTAGCTCTAGGAGCAGCCCTTGGAGCTGTGGGCATTCTCAGCGGCAACCTGTTTGCGCTGCTGGTGCTGACTTTACTGTTCTTTGCCGAAACCCTATCGGTGATCATTCAGGTGGGCTACTTCAAAGCCACCAAAGGTCCCGACGGCGTAGGCAAGCGTTTCTTTAAGATGGCACCGCTCCACCACCACTTTGAGCTGTCGGGCTGGTCTGAGATTCAAGTTGTAGCAGTGGCCTACGCGGTAACGGCTGGGCTAGCGGTGCTGGCCCTCCAGGTGAGATAGCCGAATCGCGCTCCTGGGAGGCTTGGTATGGATGGCTCAAACCTGCGCCCCTTAGGCCACCCACCCAACGCCTGGTGGGTTAACGAGCAGGTGGCTGACATTAGCCGTCAAGCGCTCCAGCCTCGACTGGCCACCCTCGTCACTCAGACCAAGCAGGTGCAGTTTGACCTAGGCAAAACCGCATGCCTGGTCATCGACATGCAAAACGACTTTTGCCACCCCGACGGCTGGCTGGCCAGCATTGGGGTAAATGTCGCTCCAACCCGTCAGGCGATTCAGCCACTGCAAACTCTGTTGCCTAAACTGCGATCGGCCCAGGTGCCGGTAGTATGGGTCAACTGGGGCAACCGCCGCGATCGCCTTAATCTGAGTGCCGGCCTGCACCATGTCTATAACCCCAGCGGCACTGGTGTGGGTCTCGGCGATCCTCTACCGGCCAATGGTGCCCCCGTACTTACTAAAGGCAGTTGGGCAGCAGCCGTGGTCGAGGAGCTAGAAGCTCAACCCCAAGACATTTGGGTTGATAAGTACCGCATGAGCGGCTTTTGGGACACGCCCTTGGACAGCATTTTGCGCAACCTGGGCAAAACCACCCTACTCTTCGCCGGGGTGAATATGGATCAGTGCGTTATAGCCACCCTGCAAGACGCCAACTTTCTCGGCTACGACTGCATTTTGCTGAGCGACTGTAGCGCCACCACCTCCCCCGACTACTGCGCCCAGGCCACCGTCTATAACGTCAACCAGTGCTTTGGCTTTGTTGCCGATAGCGCTGCTCTAGCAGCAGCCCTAGAGCCTTCCGTAGCGCTCTAGCTGAGAACGGTAGATATAGATATCGGTTTCGAATTGGTCTTTTAAGTTGAAGTCCAGCATCAGACTCTAAACCCCGCACCCTTTGACAGTGGAATCTACTTCTAGGGTGAGACAGTTGCCAAATTCCATTGTGGACAATGGAATTTGGGGATTGTTAGATACAGATACGAACCAAAAACTTCACGTTTTACTTAGGGGCAAACGGCCGTTTGCCCCTAAGTAGATTCATGCCACCCTTCAGCAATGCTGAATCTGTAAGCACCAAAACTTTTCTTGACTAAAACTGGTGCAGTTGCTCTAATGTGAACTACCCTTGGGCAGACCAATTTACAGGCTTCTTTTTCGTTCTTAAACGCCCCTTCTACCGTCATCATGAACGTACCCTATTCTCCCGAATCTGCTTACCCTGGAGCCGTGGCCCCAGAAGTACCCCAGGGCAGCCGTCAGGCTCCTTCGGTGCCGATCTCGGTATACCGCGAGCTAGCCACAGAACTACGCGCTACCCAGGGCATGGTCGATTCACTGACCCAGCAAAATCAGCAGCTCAACCAGCAGAACCAGGTGCTGCGCCAGGAAATGATTCGCTTTGCGGACTCAGCAGCTCGCCTCAAGCAGGCGATCGAGGTTAGTCAACCTCAGGCGATCGAGCCAGAGAGCATTATCCGCCCTGTCACGACCTCCTTGGGCGTTGAGACCCCAGCGATGGCTGCGACCTACCCCATGGCTGAAGAGCCTTCGGCTTCTCTACCAGAACGGCTATCAGAGTCTATGGGAGAAGGAGTATCGACCCTAGCCAACCAGCTAACTCAAATGGTGAAGCCCAAGGCGAAGAAAGGGGCCAAAATGCCGCCCAAACGGCCCCAGGCAGCGCCCCAGCGGCTTTACACCGAAGAGCGGATCGATGCTAGCCGTCCTAGTCAGATGAACCAGAAGTCGTCCGACTTGAGCGGGCTGTGGCTGGGTGCAACTATTCTGCTAATCGTGATCAGTGCTTTTGGGGCCGGTTTCTTGATTATGAAGCCGTTGCTGAGCAATTCTCGTTGAAGCGCTGGATTGCCGGCTATAGCTTGCTTTTCTAGCCGCTTTGATTCTGCTTGCCTAATTTTTTGTAGCTGACAATACAGTATTGTAGGGGTCAGTCCCGATACACATAGACCGAAGCTAAGAGATATCCGCTGAAGCACCCTGGTTTGATCTATGAAAAAAATAGAAGCTATTATCCGCCCCTTTAAGCTTGACGAGGTCAAGATTGCCCTGGTCAACGCCGGCATTGTGGGTATGACCGTTTCGGAGGTGCGCGGCTTTGGTCGCCAAAAAGGACAGACCGAGCGCTACCGAGGCTCTGAATACACCGTTGAATTCCTCCAAAAGCTCAAGATTGAGATTGTGGTTGAAGAGGCCCAGGTCGACACCGTAGTCGACAAAATTATTTCCGCCGCCCGCACTGGCGAGATTGGCGACGGCAAAATTTTCGTCACCCCCGTTGATGAAATCATCCGCATTCGCACCGGGGAGAAAAATACCGAGGCCGTGTAGCTCTGGCCCGAACGCTAATGCTCGACTCAGGCGCAGCCTAGGCTGCGCCTTTTTCATGCCGTTCACAGCTTATTGACCTACTTCAAGTCCGCTTCCCCTAATGGATGTTTAATCACGCTAGGTAGATAAATCGTTGTGTATCTTGTCTTTAAGTTAGGCATCGGTTGGAGTTGGCTCCTGACTATCAATAGAGAGAATGGTTTAAGACAAGGGCGATCGCCCTCAGATAAGATGCTTAGTGGCCCAGCTACCCCATCTCTCGCTAGCGAAGAGAATTGCCTGTGTATCAGCCTCAAATAGAGCAAGAACAACAGATTGAGAGCCTTCTGGCCCCCTTTGGACGGTTTGGAGTAGAGCTAGGGCTAGAGCGCATTCAGCGATTGCTAGAGGCGTTGGAAAATCCCCAGCACCGGGTGCCGCTGGTGCACGTGGCAGGCACCAACGGCAAGGGGTCGGTGTGTGCCTACCTGGCGGAAGTGTTAGGGGCAGCAGGGTATCGGGTAGGGCGCTATACTTCGCCGCACTTGGTGAGCTGGCGAGAGCGAATTGTGGTCAATGGGGAACCCATTGCGGCTGAGAATTTGGTTGCTCGACTGAAGCAGGTGGTGGCAGCTATTGACCCGTCCCAACCCTCACCGACTCAGTTTGAGGTGTTTACGGCGGCGGCTTGGCTGCACTTCGCCGAGGCTGAGGTAGATCTGGCGGTGATGGAGGTGGGCTTGGGAGGCCGACTCGACGCTACCAACGTGGTGGATGTGCCCCTGGTGAGCGTGATTACCTCCCTCAGCCGCGAGCACTGGCAGCGCTTGGGCCCTACCCTAGCCGATATCGCCCGCGAAAAGGCGGGGGTGCTGAAGGCAGAGCGTCGAGCCGTGATTGGTCCGCTGCCTGCTGAAGCGGCGGTAGTGGTGCAAGCTCGCTTGGCTGAGTTGGGCTGTCCGGCGGTGTGGCCTGCGCCCGCTGTTTCCGTGGGAGAGGGGCAGGCCAGCTATAGCGACGGTAACGAAGCGATTACCTATCCCTTAGCGCTTTTGGGCGAGCACCAGCTCACCAATTCGGCGATCGCGATCGCCACCCTGCTCAACCTGCGCTCCCAAGGCTGGAACATTTCTGACGATGCGATCGCCCAGGGCATGGGCCAAGCTCACTGGCCCGGTCGCTTGCAGTGGGTGACATGGGGCCAAGAACCGCAGAGATATCCGTTGCTGATCGATGGGGCCCACAACCCAGCAGCGGCCGAGGTACTGCGTCAATACGTTGATCGCTGGTGGGCCAGTCAACCTGGGAGCCCAGCCGGGACAGCGTGGCTGATGGGGATGCTGGCGACCAAGGACCACGGCGATATTTTTGCGGCTCTGCTGCGGCCAGGGGATGCCCTGCATTTGGTACCGGTGCCAGGGCATGAGACGGCAGCGCCGGAGGATCTGAGGGCGATCGCGCGATCGGTCTGCCCCAACCTCGCCCAGTGCGAAGTCCACCCGTCTCTCAGGGATGGCCTGATTGCGATCGCTCAGTCCCCAGCTCAGCTCAAGGTGCTGTGCGGCTCGCTGTACCTAATCGGTCACTTTCTCGCCACCGAGCATTATGAAGATGGCGAAGGGTAGAGGAAGTAAGGCAGTGCGGCAGAAACGTCAAACAACCCGACAGCCATACTCAAGGTTGCTCCCCTCATCCGCTCATCGGCCCACGACAAACTCATCAAACTTCACCACTGCTGAGTCTGGCTCCCGCGTATCAAAGTAGTAGCTGCTAATGGTGCCGGTACCCGTGTCAAACACGCTGAAAGCGGTGATATCGTTGCTAGCCAGGTAGGGCAGCGGATTGCCGCTTTCGTCCCGCAGGGGGGCGATCGTAGGCACTACAGGCTCTAGACCATTGGGGTCGCCTTGGGCCACGTAATCGGTGGGAGAGTAGGTCACCCCTGAGCCCTCTATGGTCTCAGGGGGTACCGGACGAGACTTATCTTTCCAAAACGCACCATAGGAATTGCCCACGTTAGAAGTTTCGAGATAGTGGGTGCCCTGGGACGACACGAAGCGGTTCCACAGATGCGAGTGGCCGTAGAAGACCAGATCTACCCCGGCCTGTTCGAGCAGGGGCACCAGGTCGCGGGCAATGTAGTCGTCGGTGCGAGGGTACTCATAGCGAACAGCGGTGAGGCGGCCAGAACTGTCGCGATCGTAGCGGCGTACAGGATTAGTGAAGGCGGGCACAATGTTGTCGCCCAGGGTGTGGGGTGGATGGTGCAGCATCACCACCTTATACTTGGCCTGGCGAAAGGCCTCACTGGCTAATTCCTGCTCCAGCCACTGATACTGCAAGCTGCCTCGCTCAATGGGTTCGAAAATATGCTGGCCGTGGCCCCAGTTCTGCGGCGTGCCCAGGTCGGCCTCGCGCTCTTGGTAACGGCCTCGTGCAGTGGCATCGAGGTTGTAAGGTCGCCAGATTTGCGTGACATAGAGCGACACCAGGCGAATATCGCCAAAGGTGACGGCATAGTAGCGGCTGGTGGTTTCAGGGCGATCGCGGTTCGGCACCTCGGTGACCGGCAGGCTAAACAAAGCTTCGTAGGTGTCGCTATTAAAGGAATTATCAACAATCCACTGGTGGCGTAGGTCAGGGTCGCCAGCGGGGTTAAACAGCTCGGTATTGGCCTCGTATAGTTCCACTGCGGCCGATCGCGGTACAGCCTGGTTGAACTGCTCTCCTAGGGGAGCGGCTGCGGCGAAGCGCCCCATCACCTCGTGGTTGCCCAAAATGGGAAACAGCGGCGCGTGTTGAATAATTTCGCCGCCCTGGTAGGTCACGGCACGGCCGTTGCGCTCTAGGTCATAGTGAGTGTTGCCCTGCAAACAGGGAAAAAACCCAACGCCCCGGCTGTCGTCAAACCACTCTGAGGCGCGATCGGGATTGTTAACCAGATCGCCCGCAAAAAATACCGCATCTACTTGACCCAAGGTCTCTGCCACCTTTTGTAGGTTGGCGGCAACCATAGGCATGTTTTGGTGATCGGAGGTGAGCAAAATCTTAGTGGGCTGACCGGCTGCGGGGGCTCCAGCCAGGGTAAACGTGCGGCTTTCGGCCACAGTGCCATTGGGTCCAGTGCTGGCTACCCGGTAGGGCACCCGCTGCCCCGGAAGCAACCCGGTCACTTCGGCCTCATGTCGCCAAATCGGTCGCGCTACGGTCTGTTGTAAATCCAAAAAATCGGGGTGCTCAAGCCGCGACTGACCATCTTCTCGGGTTCGGGCCAGCCGCGTGGTAGTAGCTGGGGCTCGATTGGGTAAATTAACGTCGGATGGTTGACCGGGGGAACCCCACCGCACCTGGTGGTCTTGGCCCTCAAACTCCGTGAACCACATCACTCGCACCGCACCAGGGGTAGGATTCTGCAGAAATGGATCGGTTAAAAGTTGAGTGGTCACAGCACTGGCCTCAGGGGATGGAGCAGCGGACAACTGACGAGACTCCAGGGCGATTAAAAGAATAGTTGTTATCACCAGCAGCAGGCCCGCCGTGGGTAGGGTCAAGCTTTTTCGCCGCATTGTTGTGAGCCTTTGTGGGTAGAGCCTTGACAGCCCTAGCGTAGCGGCAATAACGACAATATGAAAACTGTCTGCCCACTGTTAACAGCATCTAAAAGATGTGCCACCTTGAGAACGTCAAACGCTAATATTTACCAGCGCAAAACAACAGGCATGGGCATAACATTTCCTTTCAAACTCAGGGTGGGTAAGCGCTCTCTCCGATGGTCGGGGGGTGGATTGCTGGCGCTGATCTCCATCGGGCTGCATGGCGTGCTGCTAGCTTGGCCTATGCCCGAGTCTAGCTCAGAGGCCCCAGAGAGTTTGCCGGAGAGTTTGACCGAAATTACCGCTCCAGCCGCGACCGTGGGTGTGTTGCGGCTACCGGCAGCCGTTAAGCCCGTCGAGACCATTGCGGTTGCCCCAGCTTCTCAGTCGCCCCAAGCACCAGCTCCCAAAGCACCGCCTGTCGTTCGCTCCGCTCCGCCTGTTGTTCGCTCCGCGCCGCCCGCTTCTCCACCTCCCGCCCCCTCGCCAAGTCGAGTCGAGCCGGTAGAGGCCAAGCCCCCTGCACCACCTACGGATGTTGTTGACTTAGAGCCGGTGCCCCCCGAGCCACTACCCGCAACCCTTGACGAACGCCTGCGTGATCTAGGGCAATACCAGTTTAATCAGCAGGCCAAGTCGCTAGTTGCTGATGAGGTGGCGTTTCACACGGCTGTGGTGCCGGGATGGCTAGAGACAGAGGGCGAAGGTTTAGGCGATAGCGAGGTACCCGTTTTAGGAGCCAAACTTGCCCCTTTACAGGTCACCTATCCTCTGGCTAGCTGCCTGACGCCAGCCCCTGCTGAAGGGCTAGTTGGAGTGATTGTGAATGCGGCGGGTCAACTGGTAAAGGAGCCAGTCTTGCTCGACAGCACGGGCTATACAGTGCTGGATGAGAAAGCACTAGAACTGGCTCTGCAGCGTAGCTTTGGGCCTCAAGCTAGCAGCCCTCTCCCCAACCCTCGGGCCCATTGGCTGCCGATACAGGTGCAGTACGACGGCGCTAACTGTAGCTCTTAAGGTATTCTTAGCCTTCCTCCCCTTGGGTAGAGGCATGGAAGAGCAACCCTTGTCATAGTGGCAGGTAAGTCGATTGCCACTACTGATTTCCCCATGGCTCAAGCTATCTCCACCTCTAGCAATTCTGTTCAGGCATACCTGAAAGAAATTGGCCGCATCCCCCGCCTGACCCGCGACGAAGAGATTTCGCTGGGTAAGCATGTGCAGCAGCTGAATCATCTAACTGATATATCGACCCAGCTAACGAACACTTTGGGCCGCGAGCCTTCAGAAGACGAGTGGGCTGCGGCTGCTCAGGTCTCGCTCAACGACTTGCACCAGCAGATCGCTGCGGGAGAGGCGGCTCGTCGCCGCATGGTGGAAGCTAACCTGCGCCTAGTGGTTTCTATTGCCAAGAAATACACCAAACGCAACCTGGATTTGATGGATTTGGTACAGGAAGGCACTATGGGCCTTCAGCGTGGGGTCGAAAAGTTCGACCCCACTAAGGGTTTTCGGTTTTCAACCTATGCTTATTGGTGGATTCGTCAGGCGGTAACTCGGGCGATCGCAGAGAAAAGCCGCGCCATTCGCCTGCCCATTCACATCTTTGAAAAGCTGACCAAGATTAAGCGCGCCCAGCGCCATCTGGCCCAAGAGCTGGGGCGCACCGCTAACCTTGAAGAAGTAGCTAACTATCTCGATATGCCCTTGGTGCAGGTGCGCCAGTTCCTATCGCAGTCGCAGCAGCCCATGTCGTTAAACGCTCTAGTGGGCGACAAAGGCGACACTGAGCTGGCCGACATGCTGGAGGATGAGCAGGGACGATCGCCCGAAGAATATGCAGCTCAAAATAGCCTCAAGCAAGACATATTTCGCATTCTCGATCGCCTGACGCCGCAGCAGCGAGAGGTACTAGTGCTGCGCTTTGGCCTCGGCACTGGGGAAGGGCTGTCGCTCTCGAAGGTGGGCCAGCAGCTCAACGTTAGCCGCGAACGAGTGCGCCAGATCGAGCGCGACGCAATTAAGAAACTGCGCTACGCCCGCCATGATTTGAAGGCGTATCTAGCTGGTTGAAAGCAGGGTAGGCAATTGGCTGATGGATGGGCAAGGGGAGAGACCTCTTGCCCATTTTTGCGATCGTGCAGTCTCACTTATCTCAGGCGATCGCTAATTTACTCAAGCTAAATATTTAAGAAATACTAACTTTATGCCAATGCTCTTTTGTAGCTGATATTTGCATTCTATATAGGGGATTACTAGAGAGCAGCATTTTCTAGAAGCCGGAGCTGTTATATAAGTATGCAATATCCCTTAGAGATTACTTTTAAGGTTTGGACGCTTGCGCCCAAGATCACTGTTACAGATGCTAATGGCAAAGTTTTGTTCTTTGTTAAGCAAAAGTTATTCAAATTAAAAGAAGCGATTGGTGTTTTTGCGGACGAAGCCCAAACTCAGAGGCTTTACGACATAAAAGCCGATCGCATTATTGATTTTTCGGCTCGTTACAACTTTACAGATAGTAACGGCGCAGTAATAGGGGGCGTTAAGAAGAAGGGTATGAAATCGTTATGGAAAGCCCACTACGATATTTTTGACAACGCAAATAGCGATCTGCATATCCAGGAGGAGAACCCCTGGGTTAAAGTGCTCGACTCGCTGTTTCAAGAAGTGCCAATTCTAGGAGCCTTAAGTGGCTATGTACTCAACCCTAAGTATTTGGTAAAACGCACCAATGGCACTGTAGTCATGCGTTTAGAAAAGCAGCCGTCGTTTTTGTCTCGAAAGTTTCTTGTTAAGCCAATCGATCAACTGTCGCCCCAAGAAGAAACCCAGGTACTGCTCAGCTTAATCATGATGATTCTGCTAGAGCGGGCTCGCGGTTAAGGCTGTAGCTTTCAATGAGTAGGATGACAGCTTCCAAACCAGACTAGGCTAACTCGGATTAGAGGACGTTTGGAAAGCGTTTTGCTGAAACCTCAGTCCCATGCTGCTCCCCTCGTTTTCCTTTTACAAAAGACACCGGGGGAGCTTCACTTTTGCTATAAAAACAGAACTTTTCAAATTCTCAGAAGCAATGTTCACATTTTGAGGGATTTTGCGGTCATTCCCCAACAACCTAACGGCAATTCATATTCATCGAATCGCTGTAGAAAAGCTAGCGTTTAGGGCTATACCATAGAAATACTGGGTTGGTAATGCCAGTAGATTGGTGTTTACTAACCCTAATTGCCCTAATCCAATGGATCTCTTTGACCACAGCCGCCAGGAGCAGATTGGCCGGGATGCCCCCCTGGCGGCACGGCTGCGGCCTAGAACGCTAGACGAATTCATTGGCCAGGATGCCGTGGTGGGGCCAGGGCGACTGCTGCGACGAGCAATTCAGGCCGACCAGCTGTCGTCGCTGATTTTTTTTGGTCCGCCAGGCACGGGCAAAACCACCCTGGCTCAGATCATTGCCAACACCACCAGCGCCCATTTCATCGCGCTGAATGCGGTGCTGGCAGGGGTAAAGGATATTCGAGAGGCGATCGCCGCCGCCCAAGACCTGCGCGGCCAGTACGGCAGGCGCACGATTCTCTTCATTGATGAAGTGCATCGCTTCAACAAGGCTCAGCAGGATGCGCTGCTGCCCTGGGTGGAGAACGGCACGGTAATTTTGATTGGAGCGACGACGGAAAACCCCTACTTTGAGGTAAATAAGGCGCTGGTTAGCCGATCGCGCATTTTTCAGCTCAAGCCGCTGGAGTCAGCGGATCTATACCGGGTGGTGGAGCAGGCGCTGGCGGACAAAGAGCGGGGCTACGGCGATCGCCCCATTCAGCTCGAACCCGCTGCGTTGGATCATCTGGTAAACGTAGCCAACGGTGACGCTCGCGCCCTGCTCAACGCCCTGGAGCTGGCGGTCGAGACCACGCCCCCCGACGGGCAGGACCAGATCCAAATCACCTTGGATGTGGCGGAAGAATCGATTCAGCAGCGGGCGGTGCTCTACGACAAAGAGGGCGACGCTCACTTTGACACCATCAGCGCCTTTATCAAAAGCGTGCGCGGCTCTGACCCCGATGCGGCACTCTACTGGCTGGCCCGCATGGTCTACGCAGGCGAAGACCCCCGCTTCATCTTTCGCCGTCTGGTGATTCTGGCCAGCGAAGACATTGGCCTGGGCGACCCCCACGCCGTAACGGTGGTGACCAGCTGCGCCGCCGCCTTCGACCGGGTGGGCATGCCCGAAGGCCGCTATCCCCTCGCCCAAGCGACGTTGTACTTAGCGACAGCCCCCAAATCTAACAGCACCATGGGCTTTTTCGACGCCCTATCTGCTATCGAGCAGGAGCGCGAGCGCGAGGTGCCCAACCCCATGCGAGATGGCAATCGCGATAGCAAAGGCTTTGGCCACGGCAAAGGCTACCTGTATCCCCACGCCTACCGCGACCACTGGGTCGAGCAGCAGTATTTGCCCAGCGGCTTGCAGGGGCAGGTGTTTTACCAACCGTCGGCTCAAGGCTACGAGGCATCGATTCAGACCCAGGTAGCCCAACGGCGCGAGGCTCAGCTAGCGGCAATGGTGGATGGCGGCGGTGCGTTACCCGAAGCGCTCACCTACAGCCCCGATGACCCGGCCCGCGATCGCTGGCTGCAGCGCACCCTCAGCCAGGCGGGCGAACAGCTGGGGGAGGTGCGCGATCGCGTCTTTGCTCTGGCCCTACCCCAGCGCCACCACCGCATTCTCGACCTTAACGCGCGCACAGGACTGCTCACCTGGGAAGCTTTGCGCCGGGTACCCGAGGGCGGCGTCTACGCCCGCGTGCACACTGCCCAAGACCAGGCAGCGCTGGAGGAACAGGCGGCTCAACTGCCCGAACTGATTCGCCCCGTATTTGTGCATGCTGACTACGAAGCCCTGGCAGCTTATCTTGCCGCCCACACGCCAGGCGTTCGCTTTGAGCGCATTGTGGGCCGCAATGCCTTTGGGCAAGTGGTAAACCGAGACAGATTTATCGAGATTGTGCAGCACTTGCTAACTCCCGATGGCGTGGTGGTACTGGCCGAAACCATCCCTCGCCACAGCCAGCGCATCTCCGCCCTAGTAGATGTCACGGGCTTGAGCAAGGCCTTGGTCAAGCGCTGGCACCAGGCGGAAGATGCGATCGCCCATTCCACCACCGACCCCCGCTTCAACTGGCAGGCTGATACCCTACAAACCCTCTTTCTCAAAACGGGCTTTACCGTTCAGCTTACCGAAGACGTTTTGCACAGCAGCATCTACGTGTCTTCCGCGCTGTTGCAGCGATGGTTTGCGGTGGGCGGCACCCCGCCCAGCTATCGCGATCAGCTAGCAGAGCACCTGCCTGAAAAAGATGTAGCGACCATTCAACAGACTTGCCAGCGACAGCTCCAGGGGCAAACAGTGCAGTGGCGATCGCCCCTGGTCTACCTGGTGGCCAGGGCAACTTCTTAATGATGTTAAGCCTGAGTTAGTGCGACTACCGCTTGCTTAAGGCGATCGCCGATTTCATTTTGGGCAACGTCTAAAAGGACTGCCGCACCCTGCCCAAGAGCTAAATTGCGGGGTGCAATTGCTAAACAGCTGTGCCACTTTGACGATCAGCGGGCTGTGTTTGACGATCAGCAGGCGCAATACGTTAAACAGCTGTGCCACTTTAACGATCAGCTATGCCACTTTAACGATCATCGGGCTGTGTTTAACGATCAGCGGGCGCAACACGTTAAACCGCTGTGCCACTTTAACGATCAGCGAGTGCAACATGCTAAACAGCTCTGCCACATTGGCGATCGCAGGGCACTGATTACGACTAGGGGCGATAGGGTACCGGGTTCCTTTGCCTGTAGCCTAGTCTGGGCAGCAGCACCAGGAACCCGATACCTACGACTAAGAAATCTACTCGATCAGCACGGTTTTGGTGAGAATAGCCATCCACGTTTGGGGTTCACCTGGGTGCCCTGGCTCAATGCTATTGGACGGCACAGGGATGGGGTCGCTCCAGTCGTTGGGGTTGGCGTAGCCGTAGGCGTGAAGGATTTTGATGGTGCGGTCTATGCCTAATCGGCTGCCGTAGAGCAGGTGACGCACGCGCTCTGGGCGAGGATGGGGCTGGGCGGGCTGGGCAGGCGGAAGATACGACGCGCCAGAGGCGTCGGGTTCGAGATATTCAAACATCGGTTCTGTGTTCCTTCTATGGGTTTGAGGAAGACAGAACGCGAAAACCCTAGCTAACCGCAGCTGAGGTGCAAACTGGGAGAGCTAGGGTACGATCGACCTTAGCCCGGCAATCTGCGCAAGAGATTTGCGGGGTTAGCTGTTCGTAGGTGTTGCAAGCGCCTACGGACAGCGCCAAAGTTTTCGAGTTCTGTGTGGTCACCGCTCTGCTGAACGGCTTAATGGATGATGATAGTGGTACAACTGCTCCTCGTCAACCGTGAAGCGAATGCGCTACCTACCAGTCTTTATAAAGCTATTCAGAAATTTTTAGTTGCCCACCGGCAGTAAGGATATGCCGTACGAACTTTCCATATAACTACCCTCTCCAGGTAAATTATACGGAAACATTAGTATAACTATCCTCTACAAGGCATTTATACAGAAACTGTCGACATAATAAGTTGTTAGCCGCCATAATACCTATTTAAGAGAACTATCAGGGTACAGGATGGCCTCATTTTCAACCTATATTTTCAATTGACTCAATCATCATGGAAATAATTCAACTGCCAAATAGCGGCGCAGCTGTTACCAGTAGTGATAGAGGACTGCATGTTGTCATTCCTGTACGCAAAGAATGGAGCATGGTTATATTGTGCGTACTTTCCTTTCTTATGTTTGGAACAGCCACTCTGGCGATGTTGTTTGCAATACCGGATGTACTTAACGATCCAAGCAAACCTCTTTGGCTCTTTATACCCTTCCTAATACTTCTTATTGCAACTGACATCTTAATGATTGGATTAGTTTTATGGAATTTAACTGGAAGAAGGATTATTCACGTTAATAGCATCCGCATGATCTTACAATATAAAATGTTAGGTTTTGCTCGTGAGCAGAAGTTTGATCTAGAAAAGATCGACAATCTACAAGTTAGAAACCTTAAGGAATTTGCATTGCCTGGAAGTGACGCCGATCGCATGGATGACAAAACATTCATTGCTTCACTTGACAATTACTCTATTACCTCAATGGTTAGTGAAACCTTTTTTGACCGTTTAATGAAAATTGATTTGACGAAGCTTCACAAACTTCGGTTTAACGATCTGAGAACGTCTAAAGATCCGTTAGAACCGTATCGATTTTCTCGTGGGTTTTGTAGCGGTATTCTGTTTGATTACAACACAAAGCGTCATGAATTTGGCATGGGTATAATCAACGGCGCAGAATCGGAGCAGTTAGTCAACATTATCACGCAACGTTATCGAATCTTAGGCTCTAAAAAGGGTTGAATTAGCTCATTAGCCTGACATTGCTGATCAGCGAAAAGTTGACAATAGCTCCTTGGCCGAATCCAAGGTGTCGGCTTCGGCGGCGGGTTTGTCTTTGCGCCAGCGCAGGATGCGGGGGAAGCGCACCGAAATGCCCGACTTGTGGCGAGTCGATGCGGCAATGCCCTCAAAGCCAATCTCGAATACGTGAATCGGCTCAACCGATCGCACTGGCCCAAACCGCTCCGTCGTGTGGCGACGAATCCACCTGTCTAGTGCGTCAATCTCTGCATTGTCCAAGCCGCTGTAGGCCTTGGCAAAGGGCACCAGAGTCTCGCCCTGCCACAGCGCAAAGGTGTAGTCGGTAAACAGGTTGGCCCGCTTGCCGCTGCCCGCCTGGGCGTAGATCAGCACCGCGTCGAGACTCATAGGCTCAACCTTGTACTTCCACCAGTAACCGCGCTTGCGACCCACTAGGTAGGGGCTGTCGATCGCCTTCACCACCAGCCCCTCGGCCCCCTGCTGGCGCGAGTTTTGGCGCAGGGTTGCCAGTTCGGTAAAGGACTGAAACTCAAGGGGCACAGACTGATGCAGGTTGGGGGCGGTGTGCACAGCTAGCAGAGTGGAGAGCGACTGGGTGCGATCGCTCCAGCTTTTCTCCCGAATATCGATGCCGCCGTACTCCAGCAGGTCGTAGGCGATAAAGTGGACAGGGCTATCGTCCATCACCTTTTTGCTGACTTTCTTGCGGCCCAGGCGCTTTTGCAGGTGGTTAAACGACAGCGGCATGCCGTCTTGCCAACAGAGAATTTCCCCATCCATCACAATGCCGTTGGGGAAGGTGGCCATCATCGCCTCCACTTCCGGAAACTGGTCTGTAACCAGGTCCTCGCCCCGCGACCAGACAAATACCTGGTCGGCCCGCTTAATCACCTGGGCGCGAATGCCATCCCACTTCCATTCCGCCCGCCAGCGAGAAAAGTTTTCGCCCTGGAATTTTTCTTCGTCCAAAGAGGTGGCCAAAAAGAACGGGTAGGGCTGGCTGGGAGCATTCTGCGTGGCCTCTTCATTGGTCAAGCTGGTGTAGAACTCGACCGTGGGGCTAAAGTCACCCATCAGGCGGTGAGCCAGTACAGCTTCGGAAACGCCCGTGGCGGCGGCGAGGCCTTTGATCACCAGTTTTGCCGATGCACCAACCCGAAAGGACCCGGTGAGAATCTTGTTGAGCACAAAGATCTCGGTATTATCCAGCGCTGCCCACCAGGAGACGATCAAATCGCGCCGTTCATCGTCGGTCTCCATCGCCTTGTACATCGGAACCACCTCCTCCATCCACTGGTGCAGAGGGATGGGGGCCGAAGGAGGTTGGTTCTCAACATGGCTTGGGGTAGGGGCGCAGCATGCTGCGCCCCTGCGGACAGGTAAATCCACATCCCGCAGCAGCAGGGCGATCACCTCCGCCGAGTCGCCCACCTGGGCGTAACAGTCCTTAAACAGCCATTCGGGAATGTCGGAAATTTGCAAAAACACGTCCCGCAGCACCCGCGAGGTCACTATGCGGCGGCGAGTTTTGCCCAGCAGCAGATAGAGCGCCCAAACTTTGTCGGCGGATTCAGCCTCTTGAAAGTAAGCTTGCAGCGATCGCACCTTTTCGTTCGTCGAGGTGGTCGCATCTATATCCTGAAAAAGCTGAGTAAATCGCTGCATAGCTAGGCAGATGGGCAGGCGTCGCTTTGCTCATCCTACTGTTCTTGCTCAATCTCTGCCCTCACGCTGGCGACATGGACTAAGGCATCACCCTGGTTGACCAGCGGGTTTTGGCCGTGGCCGATGACAATGCCATCCATGGGGCTGCGCACCTGCACCGGCTTGTCGCCAAAGGTGTCGCTGATAAAGCCCATGGGCTGACGCTGCTTGACTTCATCGCCTAGGGAAACCGATCGGTGCCAGATACCGCCGCGCGAGGCGCGGACCCAGCGGGTATCGTGCACCTCTAAAGTACATGGCTGAGCCATAGCCGGCGGCGTATACATGCCCAGGTAGGCCAGCACTCGATAAATGCCATCGACCCCGGTTTGTATGGCGGCTTCGTCAAACCGCAGCGCCTCACCCGCTTCGTAGAGCAGGGTGGGAATTTTGCGCTTTGCCGCTGCCTGGCGCAGCGAGCCATCGCGGTGGGAAGCGTGGATGATCACCGGTGCCCCAAAGGCTCTAGCAAAGTCGTAGGTAGCTGGATTGTTGAGGTCGGCCCGCACCTGGGGCAAGTTAACGCGGTGAATGGCTGCCGTGTGCAGGTCAATGCCGTGGGTGCACTGGCTAACCACCTCTTTCATAAACAAATTCGCCAGCCGGCTGGCCATAGAGCCTCGCGCCGAGCCGGGGAAGGCACGGTTGAGATCGCGGCGATCGGGCAGGTAGCGCGATTGCTCTAGCAGACCAAAGATATTCACCACCGGCACCGCAATCACCGAGCCGGCAAGGCGGTTGGGCCTGAGCGATTTAGCGACCCGGCGAATGATATCGACCCCGTTGAGCTCATCGCCGTGGATAGCGGCGCTGAGCCACAGGCGCGGCCCCGGCTTTTTGCCGCTGATCACTGTCACCGGCAGCGACATCATAGTGCCGGTGGTCAGGCGGGCCACCGGCAAGTCGAGTCGCACCCGCTTGCCCAGGGGAATCGTTTCACCCCCAATGGTGAGCGGGGCCAGGGGAACGGCCGTCGGAATCGCTAGCGGCGGGCCAACGGCTCGAACGCATTCGAGGGAGTCTGGTGAAGGTTTGCCCAAGGCAACCGGCAGGGTAATTTGCCGTCACTATAGCCGATTAACCGCGGGGCATGGCCGTTTTCTTGGGGGCCGTTTTGTTGGGAAAGAACTCTGTAGGGCCGGTTCAGGAAGCAAAAAGCAGTTGACAAATCGTGACAATTCCTACTAACCTGAAGTCATTACGATTACGCTTAAGCGAATAGGAGGTATGCAGTGGTGAAGTTTGTCGGTATCGCTGGAAGTCTGCGGCCCAATTCATACAGTCAGTTAGCGCTGGGGCTGGTATGCGATCGCCTCAGCGCCCTAGGAGCCGAGGTTGAGCAACTCGACCTACGCGAGATGAACCTACCCCTTTGCCACGGCGGCAAAGATTACCCCGACCACCCTGACGTCGAGCGTCTGCGCCAGGCGTTTCTCGAAGCTGACGGCTTTGTGCTGGTCACCCCCGAGTACCACGGCAGCGTCAGCGGCGTGCTCAAGAACGCACTAGACCTGATGAGCTTTGACCAGCTCGACGGCAAAGTAGCCGGGGCGGTCAGCATTCTTGGCGGTCAGTCAAACAACAATGCCCTCAACGATCTGCGCACGATTTTGCGCTGGGTACACACCTGGGTAGTGCCCGAACAGGTAGCGATCGGTCAAGCCTGGCAAGCCTTTGACGATCAGGGCAAGATTGTCCATGAAAAGCTCTCTCAGCGGCTGGACGGCCTGGCTCAGAGCCTGTACGACAATACCCGCAAGCTGCGCGAAATAGATTAAGCCTAGGCTGCTGGCTGCCATGCCTGCCCTCGTTTTCAGGGGCTTTTTAAGGCAATCCCTACAGAGGAAATCTGCGGGACCTCTCACCCAAATTTCCTCTGTCTATCCCTATGCTCATCATTACGGGATTTTCACTGTCCCAAGGTTAATCAGAGGGCGATCGCGTTAGGCTGAAAGAGTGCTGTTTCCTGGGTTTCCATGCCTACGTCAGAGTCGCCTGCCCCCCTCGCTTCCGTCCCCAGTCCTGATGGTTTTGACGCCCACCATCCCCCCGACCCCAAGCTGATCGACGCCTGTGTGCACTGTGGATTTTGCCTCACCACCTGCCCCAGCTATCGCGTGCTTGGCACCGAAATGGACTCACCCCGGGGCCGCATTTATTTAATGGACGCCATCAACACCGGCGAAGCGCCTCTGTCGGCTACCTCGGCAAAACATTTTGACTCTTGCCTGGGCTGCCTAGCCTGCACCACAGCCTGTCCTTCTGGAGTGCAGTACGACCAGCTGATTGCAGCGGTGCGACCCCAGGTACAGCGCAACCATGAGCGACCCCTACCGGAACGGTTGGTGCGATCGCTGATCTTCAGCTTGTTCCCCTACCCCACCCGGCTGCGGGCGATGGCTGGGCCGCTGTACCTGTATCAAAAGCTAGGAATTTCTAAGCTGGTGCAGAAAACCGGGCTGCTGGCCAAACTTTCCCCCAGCCTAGCGGCCATGGAATCGCTGCTGCCGCCGATCACCGCCGAGAGCTTTCAGGACGATCTACCCGAGCTAATCCCCGCCGTGGGCATTCAGCGCTACCGAGTGGGCATGGTGCTGGGCTGTGTGCAGCGCGTGTTTTTCTCCGATGTGAATGCGGCGACGGCGCGGGTGCTTAGCGCCAACGGTTGCGAGGTGGTGATTCCCCACGAGCAGGGGTGCTGCTCGGCGCTGCCCGCCCACCAAGGGCAAGAGGCCCAAGCCCAAACCTTAGCCCGCCGCATGATCGACTGCTTCGAGGCCGCCGAGGTCGATTACGTGGTGATCAACGCCGCAGGCTGTGGCCACACCCTGAAGGAATACCACCACATCTTGCAGGATGACCCGGAGTATCGCGATCGCGCCAAAGCCTTTGTGGCTAAAGTCCGCGACGTGCAGGAATTCCTCGCCCAAGTAGGGCTGACAACGCCACTACATCCCATCACCCCGGACGCTCTACCCATCGTCTATCAAGATGCCTGCCACCTGCTCCACGGCCAAAAAATCAGCTTTCAGCCCCGACAGCTGCTCAAACAAATTCCCGGCGTTACCCTGCGAGAACCCCTTGATGCGGCCCTCTGCTGCGGCAGCGCCGGAGTCTACAACATGCTGCATCCCGACGTGGCCGCAGAGCTAGGCCAGATGAAGGTGAAAAACCTGCTGAACACCGGCGCGACATTGGTAGCCTCGTCCAACCCCGGCTGCTCACTGCAAATTCAGCAGCACATGGTTGGGCAAGCACGAGAGGTCCCGCTCTTTCACCCCATGGAGCTGCTCGATTTCTCCATTCGCAATCTGCCGCTGCCGTTGGAGAAACCTGTCTGACCAGGCCGGGTATCCTAAGCTCAGCCTATGTTAGGCCACATTCCCTTCATTTCCCTGCTGCAATGACTCCCCTTCAGACTCGCCGCCATCAGCTTAAAACTCAGCTACTCCAAAGCATTGGTGCCTTAGAAATCGAGGATGCTATCTTGCCCGTAGAGCATCCCGCCATTGACCAGATCATCTGCGAACTGGAAGCTCTTAACCCTATCGACCAGCCCCTACGGCCAGAGCATTGGCCCATGCTGCTGGGCTCCTGGGCCCTGGTCTATGCCTCGCGGGGCACCGTGGTCACGCGCCGCCTGGGTCGGCAGTTTCCGCTGCCGGTGGGCATTCAGCGCGTGTGGCAGCGGCTGACCGACTCCGAAGACAACGGGGCTGGCATCGCCACCGAAAACGGCGCTGTGCTATCTCTACCCTTCTTTGGCGAACTCACTGCCACGGCCCAGGGCATTTGGAAGCCCTACGAAGAAGGTGAAAGCGCCCGCGTTAGCTTTGGGGCCTTTACGGTGCAAGCCACCCGCCTACTAGGGATTGCTGGACTGCACCTGCCCCAGATTACCGTGCCGGTGCTCGAGTTTCTCCGCCAAGAGGCGCTGTGGATCACATCCTATCTGGACGAAGATCTGCGATTTGGGCGCGGTGCCACGGGCAACTTGTTTGTGTTTCGGCGGTAGTTAGCGCTCGCTGTGATCCGCCCAGCTGCCGTTATGCTGCGATCGCCCTCATCGCCCTCTATATTTCCCCATCGTCGTCATTGCGGACGGGCCTTCTGAGCAGTTTGCTGCATCGAGCCGTAGCTGTTTTCTGCAATCAGTTTCGTATTAATTGCAGGCTTGAGCCCAGAGTAGGTGACCCTGGAAAACTACAGTCGCCGCAGCAGGTTTGGTCCGTGGGTGTCGGTGCCGCAGGTGGTCAGCAGGCCATGGTTTTGGGCCAGTTGCTCAATAGTAGGGGTATGGCGAGGGCAGGGAGCCCAGTGTTCGGGGTTGGCGTAGGCATAGTAGGTTTCAACCCCATCAATGCCGAGGGCCGCCGCGATGGGCACCAGGGTTTTAGCCGAGGTGCGGTAGCGGGCAGGGTGGGCCAGCACCGCCAGCCCCCCCGCCGCCTGAATTGCTGCAATGACGGCAACCGCAAGTTTGGCCTCGCCTCGGGGGGCGTAACCTCGCAGGTAGGGCTCGATCGCATCGTGGCTAGGCGCAAAGCCGTAGCCCAAGATGTGCACCTCGGTTTCAACTAAAATAGCGGTGATTTCTACGCCGGTGAACAGCCGTGGCACAGCCCCACCCTTGCCTCGCTGACGGCTGCGGAGAGAAGTAGGGTGGCGCCATTGCCAATCTTCCAACCAGGCTTTGGCCTGCTGGTAGCCCTTGACGGTGTGGTGGTCAGTGATAGCAAAGGCGCTGAGGCCAATATCGACCACCTGCTCCATGAGACCAGCAGGGGTGAGCTTGCCGTCGGAGCAAGCGGTGTGCATGTGAAAGTTGTAGGTATAGGGGCAGCTGGTTGCATCTACAGCGCCGAAAATTTTTCTCAGCGTTTCCGCATCCCCGTTGCGGGGGCGCTGGCTAAAGGTGCTGAGACTGGGAGTGGCAACCATGAATCGTGGGGAGGAGTGCTGCGTTTTACCAAAGGTTCTTTATTAAATATATAACTTTGCCCCGTTGACGGAGGAATTTTTTGTGCTTAAGGACTGTTATTCGGATAGATTTTTGGCTTAGATCCGCTCTGCCAGAGGGGTGGCGACGTCGAAGCTATTGCCTTGAATTCTTATTTAGCCTAACGAAAATAGCGGCTTTAAAGTGTTCGTCGCTGACCGATCGCGGAAATCCTGTGGGAAAATTTTGACTACTGCTCTGGTTTTCAATTATTCCCCCATGGCCAGCGATTCGCAACGCGAGCGGAAACCTGGATGGAACGAGCCTCCGTCCCAGCTAGGTTTCAACGATGCATCCTTTGATCAACAGGTTCACCAGGCTACCTATTGGCAACAGGCCCCGGCTAGCGGCGCTGACCCCACGGTGCGGGCTACGCAGTATTTAGGCCTGCTGCGCAATCTGTCGGTCGAACCCAGCTGGATTGCCCTAGCCCACGTAGCTGACCCCCCTGGGGAAGCCCTCATTTGGATTGGTCAGCACATTCACCGGGTAAACCAGCAGCTCAACGCCATTTTGCGTGACCTGCTGGGGTGTTTTGAGACAGCTTTGTCTCAAAACATGCAAATCTTTGCGGCTCCAATTGCACCCCAGGCAGGAGTAGATGGATTTTGCTGTGATGGGTCGAAACCAGCTCTGGGGGAGAATCGCTCCGCCCCCATTACGCTGATGGTTGACGCAGGCCGCATTGTGCTCGCCGACTGGCCAGGGCTGGTGGCCCATGAGCTGGCCCACGGCATCGCCAGGATTCCAGGGCATGGGGCCGAGTTTAGCCGCGCGATCGCTCACCTGTGCCTGGCCCAAGATTTGCCGATGCCGTCACCCCAGCTTGATGCCGAGGCGCTGCGCTACTGGCCCCCCTGCCGCCATAACCCTCAGCCCGAGCTGTTTTGGTTAGGGCGATCGGCTTTTTAGAGCCACCCCCTTAGCTGCTTCGGTTACCCCCCAGGTATGCCATTGAATGGGAGAATAACCAAGACCCGCCTTACAGGATTGTTGCCGACTATGAAACGCTTGACAGCCATGCTGGCCCTCGCCCTCATGTTCTGGAGCCTGAGCTTTGCCCCCGCCGAAGCCGCCATTCCCGACGACGTGCAAAAGCTGCTCGAAACCAAAAAGTGCCAGGTGTGCATTCTCAATGAGGCCGAGCTCAGCAACACCGATCTAGCCGGGGCCAATCTCAAGATTGCAGTGCTCACTGGGGCCAATTTGGCCGGAGCTGACCTGGGCAACGCCAACCTCATGCTCAGCGATATGGAAGGCGCTAACCTCAGCGGTGCCAACCTGGTCGGGGCTCAAATGAACGGTGCCAATCTGCCTAACGCCAATTTATCCGGTGCCGACCTCTCTAACGTGGAGATGACCCAGGCCAACCTAACCGACGCCGATCTCACCGATGCCAATCTGAGTGGTGCGGTCATGCTCAGCGTCACCCTCGGTACCGCCAACATGACGGGGGCCAACCTCAAGGGCGCTAACCTGCGCGGCGTCAACCGCAGCATGGTGCAGTTTTGCAATACCACCATGCCCGACGGTGCGATCGAGAACCGCGACTGTTAAATGGCGCTTTTAAAAAGTGGTATTGCAGTGGAGATAGTGAGGACATTCTCTGAGGGCATCATCGACCCTTGGCCATCAGGGTGACCCATCGAATGCGGTGACCCAACTTAGGGCTTAGAATCGCTCGTGTCATGACAGTAGCAGCAGGGATAGTCCCCATCTCGTCAATCCCTACCTCATCTAGGTAGACGACCTGCTCACAGCAATGCCGTGGGTCAGAGCACAAGCAAAGGCCCCTCTCCTGACGGCAGAGGGGCCTTTGCTTATTGACACTGGTAAATCCTATTAGGAGGCGATCGCTTCTTTGACCAGATTTTCCTCCCACCTGCGCGGGGGGCTGGCGCGGCGAATATTGCGCCAGATCTGGGTGGCGGCCAGGGTGCCATCGGCTATAGCGACCGAGACCTGGTTCAAGCCCTGCTTGAGGTCGCCGATGGCAAAAATGCGGTCGTGGGTCGTCTGACACATGGTGTTGGTCACCAGGTTTTCACCATCCCACTCTAGGGTTGGGATGCCCTTGAGGTATTGGTTGTGGTAGATCGAGCCCATGTTAATCAGACCGGTGGTGGCCTCGACCACGGTGCCGTCTGTCAGCTCTACACCGCTCATTTTGTGGTGCTCACCAAGAAACTTAGCGATGGGTGCCTCATAGAGGGGGTAACCGTAGTCGGCTAGCTTAGCCCGCATTTCATCGCCAACGGTGCAGAGACCGTGGGTAAGCACCGAGATATATGGCGTAAACCAATCCAGCACAAAGGCTGCGTTGATCTGCGACTCTTTGCCGGCAATCAGCACCGCTTTTTGATCCCACATATCGAAGCCGTCGCAGATCATGCAGACGTGCAGGGTATAGCCTGCGTAGTCGTAGACGTTCTGCATATCGTCGAGCTGGGGCAGCACGTCGATCACGCCCGAAGCCGCGATTAGGTACTTGGCGCGAAATACGGGGTAAACACTGTCGACTTTACCCACCTTGACCTGCACCGCTAGATGGTCGCCCTCATCGACCACGTCTTCGACGTAGCCGCGGAGGTAGTCTGCCCCCCAATCGACTGACTGCTGAACACCGTGGTTGAGCATTTCGCGCCCGGGGGTGTCGGGGCTGACTCCGACCACATTGCGCACTTCCTGCATCCACAGCGATCGCCCCTTACCCTTTTCCACCACTAAGCACTTGAGGCCATAGCGGGCCAGATAAATAGCTGCTGACAACCCTCCCATACCACCGCCGACAACGATGGCGTCATAAACCTGATCGGTGCGTTCGTGTAGATTTTTGCGGGAGAGTTTCATAGCGGCAACTGAGCGAAAGGACTGCAATCGAGCCTGGGCAGCGATGGATAAAGCCACCCTTCTAAGCTAAAAGGTTCTGCAAGCATCAAGATGAAAATTGACAGAGTCTTTACTGAGTAAGGCCTGAACCTTGCCAGAACTCAGCTAGGACAGTAGCTGGGAAGTTCCGTAAGGACCCCTGCATACCTGCTCTCTGCAATCAAGGCAGAGGTGAGGGCTATTGGTTTGGATACTCAAGACTCGTGACCGATAGGGAATAATTCTGCCCTCAGGTCGGCTAGGAACCCCAATCTAAAAAGGCAAAGGGGATTGCACAATCCCCTTTGCCTAACGCTCACTGAGGTGAGACAGGGGCGTTAGCCCACGAAGGCCAAACGAGGCTCAGACACCCCAGTTGCTTCGGTGCCTTTTATGTAGGCCATCATGGTGTCAGCGTCAGACACTTCGAAGGGGTCGATGGGGCAGTTGTCGCCAAAGTCAGACTCAACGAAGATCTTTTCGATAGCGCCGTCGTTGACGAGCATGGAGTAGCGCCAGGAGCGCATGCCAAAGCCCAGGTTGGATTTGTCAACCAGCATGCCCATCTTGCGAGTAAACTCGGCATTGCCGTCGGGCAGCAGGAAGACGTTTTTAGCGCCAACCTTTTGGCCCCACTGGAACATGACGAAGGCGTCGTTTACTGAGACGCAGATGATGGAATCAACGCCATGGGCCTTGAACTCTTCATACAGCTCTTCGTAGCGGGGCAGGTGGTTGGAGGAGCAGGTGGGGGTGAAAGCGCCGGGCAGGGAGAACACCACTACCTTCTTACCAGCAAAGAGATCGCTGGTAGTGGTGTCTTGCCAGCGGTAGGGGTTGGACCCGCCCACAGACTCATCCCGCACGCGGGTCTTAAAGACGACGTCAGGTACGCGCCCAGTAGCAAGCATTGCAACCATAATTACCTCTTTCGTAGTTCTACAACAGTTAACTGCGTTTCCAGCCTTCGCTGCTTAACCCAGAATAATTCCGAGTTAAGAAATCTTCAATAAGTATATTAGCTTAAAAATCATTTTCTTTACGAAATCAGACTAATTCTTAGATCGGAATGTTAACCTGTTAAACGTAGGCCACTGTAGTATGTCCAGCCTGAGCTGGTATTTGGCAGAGTCGTAGCGCTGAAGTTCCGGAGCCAGGGAAAATGTTGTCCCAAGCCGATCAAATCGTCACTATGTTGAAGTCTCGGGGGCTGCGCGTCACTCCCCAGCGCTTTGCTGTGTATGCCAACCTGCTGGGTCGCTGCGATCACCCAACCGCCGACGATATTCTTCACGACCTCAACCAAAACGCCCCAACGTCGTCTCAGGCGACGGTCTACAGTTCGCTGCAAGCGTTGCGTGGTGCCAACCTCGTCCGCGAAGTGCTGCTTGAAGAGGGGGTATGCCGCTACGACGCCAATATTGGGCCTCACCACCACTTTCGCTGTCAAAGCTGTGGTGCGATCGCCGACATTCCTTGGGAAACCCTAGGCAACGTCAACCTGAAAACCCTTAGCCCCCGTTGGCAAGTCGAGGGCTATGAGGTGACGGTGCGGGGTGTGTGCGATCGCTGTCAGCCTGAAGCATCCTAATGCCTGAAACACCGCCTATTACTAGCGCTTGGCAGCTGAAACCTTGGTGGTGTCAGCCCTGGTCAATTTTGCTGACAGGGGCTGCGATCGTGGGCGGCAGTTGGCTGCTACTCCACCGACTCTGGCTCACCGGCTTGGTGGCGCTACCCATTGGGGCATGGATGGGCTTTTTCTTACTAGTCTGGCCCCGCTTAATGCGAGAGGCGGGTTATTTAGACGCTCCGCATACCGATTAGCAGTCTCACTGACGTCTGGACATAACTAATCTGTAGCTTCATCTAGTAGGGGTTGCTGGATAGCTGACACAGCTCTTTAAGTCGAGCGAGGGCGATCGATGAGTTCGCTCAGCAATTCATCCACTGTTGCTAGCCCTGGCCCTATCGGGCTATCAGCCCATTGCAGTAAAGACGCTACTCGGTTTGATTGGGGAGCTGAGTCCGGGGGCACGTTGCCTGGAGGCGGATTGAGGGTGAACACCAGCTGGCTAAACTGTGGCCCCGGTAGACCGGAGAGTGCGGTGAATAACTGCATGCGCTTCGCGGAGCGTTCCCGTTCGGAATCGCGGGACGACACTGGGCGCTCAGGTTGGAGCGTGTCGGCTTGAGAATATGAACTTGAGGCAGACTTGATTCGTTGCAGGGTTGCCCAACCGTCATCCTGACTATTTGAAGCCGGCGCTAGAGACTCGACCGCCCGCCGAATACCTTTCACCACGTCAACAAAGGCGGCATCGTGGTTAGGCCAGTCCACCACAGGCTTGCCATCCTTCGGTAGCACTTGCAATGTGTCAAAGGGTGCCCCTTTCCAGTCAGTGGGAGTGAGAATGATAGGAATTACTCTGGCATCGCCGTTACGGTGACGCTGCATGGCACGCTCCATTTCTTTGCCGTAGCAAAAATCAGAGTTCATAAATCGGGGACTGACCAGCACAAGATGACATCCGCAGCATCCAGAGCCTCGCGAATCTGCTCATTCCACTCAGTACCTGCTTCAATCTGCCGGTCTTGCCAAGGGCAAACTTTGCCCTGTCGCTTTAACAGCGCCAAGTGATCTTCAAGTTCTTGTTTGAGTGCTTCATCTCGATGGGAGTAGGAGATGAACACACTCAGCGGCTGAGAAGGCATATGCAGGAAAGACGAAGCATTTGCCCACCACTATAGCTTGGTTGCCATTTCGAACAGCTTTTAGAAGGGCAGCTTTTTCTTGCTGGCTTTTTCGCTGTCGTAGTCGAGTTCCTTCAGCTTCTTCATAATGCGACTGAAGTACTCTTGCATATAGTCTTCAAGGGTGGTGATTTCCTCCTTGGGAATACCAAACACCTGGTAGACCTCATCCATGGGGGCATCGAGGGGCTGACTGCCGGCGACCACTTCTACAAAGGCGAGGCGATCGGCAAAATTCCAGCCCCACTGAAAGAACTGCGCCACTTTGCGAATGGCTCGCAGCAGCTCAAGGGAAATGCGCGAGACTCTGGCCTCTTGGCCACATTTGCGCTCGCACAGGCGCATGATTTCGTAGGCTCCCCAAGCGCGGGTACCCGCTAAGGGGAAGCTGCGGTTCTCCGTTTCAGGCACAGACAGCACCCTAACCGCAAACCGGGCAATATCCTGGGTATCCATATAGGCGATAGGAGCGGCTTCACCCATGACCCAGATCGGCTGCTTTTCGAGAACGGGGATGGCGTACTGACCAATCAGCCCTTGGAGAAAGCCGCAGGGCTGCAAGATGGTGTAGCTGAGCCCTGACTCGGCCAAAAATTTCTCGGTGCAGCGCTTGACGTTCATCAGCGGCACGTGGGGAAACTTTTCAGAGTTCAGAATGGAGAAAAAGATGAATCGCTTGACGCCAGCGTCGCGGGTAGCTTTGATCAGGTTGACCTTGCCCTGCCAGTCTACCTGCAGCACCGACTCGGAAGGTCGGGCTGTAGAAGCATCAATTACCGCATCAACCCCTTCAAGGGCCGCAGGCAGGGTCTCAGGCCTGGAGAGGTTACCCCGCACCAGTTCTACCCCCCACTCTCGCAAAAAAGCGGCTCGCTGGGCGCTCCTCACCAGGCAGCGGACTTCGTGCCCCTCATCCAGGGCACGGCGAGCAATTTGCCTGCCAAGGGTGCCAGTAGCGCCAACGACCAATACTTTCATGAGGGAATTGATACAAAAGTTTAACTTCCTCTAAGAATATCAGATGGCTCCACTGGTTACACCCCTGAAGCCAAATCTACTCTTCGCCGCCCTGCACCCGCAGCAGCAAAAACCCAATCCCCAGGCCCAATAGGGTCAGGGTAAAGATAATGATCGCCGTATTGAAAATTTCGCCGCCCATACGCTCTCCTTCCACAGCACTATAGTAATTGAGCCAGTTGCCCAGCCCGCCGGAGATGGCTTATCCCCTGGCCGCCCTCATTTTAGACCAGTTTGGTATCACCCCCTGCGCTATGACTACCCCTGCGACTTCGGTCTCTAACCTGTCTTTGCCGCTCCCTCGGCTGGCAATTCCCCTGGGCGACCCAGCGGGCATCGGTCCTGAAGTGGTGCTCAAGGCGCTAGGGGCGAGGGATTGGTCGGCGATCGCAACTGTCACCATTCTGGGCACGCGATCGCTCCTACACCAAACGCTAGTAGCCCTTCAGCAATCCTCCTACGCCGGGCCGCTACCGGCCTTAGACTCCTTAGATTTAGCGGATATTTCGCCGCCGTTGCCTTTAGAAACGGTGACCTTCGGCCAGGCCAGCGCTGCTACCGGGGCGGCTAGTTTTGCCTATTTACAGACCGCCATTGAGGGTGCTGTGGCGGGGCAGTACGATGCGATCGTCACGGGACCAATCGCCAAATCAGCTTGGAAAGCGGCTGGGCACCACTACCCTGGACAGACAGAACTTTTAGCTGAGGGGGCCAAAGCCGAGCGGTTTGGCATGGCCTTTGTGGCTCAGTCGCCCCATACCGACTGGTGGCTGCGCGCCCTGTTGGCTACTACCCACATTCCCCTGCGCCAGGTGCCCGAGGCGCTGACGCCAGCCCTGCTCACCCAAAAACTCGATTTGCTGATTCACAGCCTGAAGCAGGACTTTGGCCTAACGCAGCCTCGCATTGCCGTGGCGGGTCTCAATCCCCACAGCGGGGAAAGTGGTCAATTAGGCCGCGAAGAGGTGGACTGGCTGATCTCCTGGCTTGAGGCTCAGCGCCAGCGTTACCCTCAGGTGCAGATCGATGGTCCAATTCCCCCCGATACGATGTGGGTGCGCCCTGGGCAAGCCTGGTTTGGCACCGAGGGGAGGGCGCTGGAGACGGCCCACGACGCCTACCTAGCGCTCTATCACGACCAGGGGCTGATTCCAGTGAAGCTGATGGCTTTTGACCGAGCGGTGAACACGACTGTAGGATTACCCTTTGTGCGAACCTCTCCAGATCACGGCACGGCGTTTGATATTGCTGGACGGGGGATCGCCGATGGTAACAGCATGGTAGCGGCGATGGAGGTAGCGGTGGAAATGGTGGGGCGGAGGGGGTAGATGGGTAGGCGGGTAGGTGGTAGGTGGGTTAGGTGAACGATTGAGGTTCTGGATGGGGGCGGAGCCTGTCAAGGGGTATGAGGGGAATGGAGGGATTAGTGAGGCCTCTCTAGAAGAACGGGTGCGGTAAAGTGCTTAGGTCAATGGCTTCCCCACTATGTACTATGGCGACTCAAGACGACCTCTACGACCAGCTTCATCGGCTCGATGGCCAGAGCTATGGCGCGTATAAGGGGCTTAAGGGAAAGTATGATTTTGGGAAATTTGTGTTGCACATTGACCATGTGCAGGGCGACCCCTTTGCGGCTCCGAGTCGAGTGCGGGTGGTGGTGCCGCAGGTGGTAGCGGGGTTCCCTCGGCAACTGTGGGAACTGCCCTGTCGGGCGATCGCTTTAACAGACTATCTCACCCGTGAATTTTATCGGGCAACTCAGGTTCGCCAACGCCCATCGGGTTCGGGCAAAAGCGGATTAATTGGTATTGTGCGCCCCAGCCAGGCCGTTCTCAATCGCAGCGCGGCCAGGGTTACCAAAGAGACTGTAGAGCTGCGGTTTACCGTGGGTTTACCTGCCTTTGGGCGGCGGATTGCGGGGCGGCAGGCAGCGGAGTTGCTGTGCGAGTCTGTTCCTGCCTTGGTTGAGGAAACTTTGCTCTATAACGCATTGGATGGAGCGAAGCTTCAGCACCATGTCAATACGGCTGAGGATGCGGAGGAGCTGCGATCGCAGCTCGCTGCCCACAACTTAGTGGCCTTTATCGCTGATGGTGCTATCCTGCCCCGATGCAGCGGCGTGGACGATCACCCATTGGAGGATCAGGCGGTTCCCTTTAAATCTCCTGAATCGCTGCGGGTGACGTTGCGCTGTCGCCATGCAGGAGAGATTACCGGAATGGGGATTCCCAAAGGCATTACGCTGATTGTGGGGGGCGGCTACCACGGCAAATCGACCTTGCTACGGGCCGTTGAGGCAGGGATATACAACCACGTTCCTAACGATGGGCGACACCAGGTAGTCACCAACCCGACGGCGGCAAAGGTGCGGGCAGAGGATGGCCGCAGCATTGCCGGGGTCGATATTTCGCCCTTTATTGACAGCCTGCCCCAGGGCAAATCGACGCAGAATTTCTCAACGCCCAACGCCAGTGGCAGCACTTCCCAGGCGGCTAACACGATTGAGGCAATCGAGGCGGGAGCAACGGTGCTGCTGGTGGATGAAGACACCTCAGCGACGAACTTCATGATTCGCGATCGCAGGATGCAGGCGCTAATCGCCAAAGATCGCGAGCCCATTACCCCTTTCATCGACAAGGTGCGGCAGCTCTTCACCGACTACGGCATCTCCACCGTGCTGGTAATGGGGGGCAGCGGCGACTACTTCGATGTGGCCGACACCGTGATCGCCATGGATGAGTTTTGCCCTCAAGATGTGACCAAGCGAGCCAAAGCCATTGCGGCAGAGTTTAAAACAGAGCGCGATCGCGAGGGCGGCGAGTGCTTCGGCACCCTCGTACCGCGAATCATTCGGCCCGACAGCATTGACCCCAGCAAAGGCCGCCACAGCGTCAAGCTCAGGGCGCGGGATGTCGATCAGCTCCAAATTGGCACCGAAGCGATTGATCTATCAGCGGTGGAGCAGTTAGTGGAGCCAGGCCAAGTGCGGGCGATCGCGGCGGCGATCGTCTACGCTCAGCGCTACCACATGACCTCAACCACATTGCTGTTTGAGGCCATCACCGCAGTCATGGCCGACATCGATCAGTATGGACTAGACTGCCTGACCGAGTGGCCCATGGGTGATCTAGTTTGGTTTCGGGGTTTAGAGCTAGCGGCAGCTATTAATCGGCTGCGCACCCTCCAGATCGAGTAACCGGTTGGTTGGTGAGAAGCGCAAACGCCATTTCACAATTTAGAGCGCGAAGTCTGAAACGCTCGGTAGCTTTGAGCTATTTAGCCCACTGCAGCTTTGCGTTAGCCAGTGTATTTCGGTTCTCGGCTACTTCGTTGAGAATGCGCTCTAAGTGGCGACCAGCACAGGGGTCAGAAAAATGCTCCTTGGCGTAGGCGCGGGCATTCTCACCGAGTTTCTGGCGCAGAGCATCGTCGTGCCAGAGTAGGTCGATGGCCTCGGTCATGCTCTCCAAGGAGTTGGGTTCGACTAACCACCCGGTTTCGCCATGGATGATGTAATCTTCGGCCCCATAAAAGTTTGTGACAATCAGCGGTCGGCCCATAATCATGGCCTCCACCAAGGTAACCTGCCCGGCAGCCGTAACTCCCTCTTTGGGCTGTAGCGGCACAACGTTTAATCGAGCCTGCTGACCTAGACGTAAGCACTCCTCCTTGCTAATGCCAAAGGGCAGTTCCACCTGCTCAGGAATCATCAGACCCTCAACAGCACCCTGGCCAGTGGCCACTATAGTTTTAATATTGAGCTTTTTGACCGCTTCAAACAGAGTGGGAAAATCGCGATGGGCAGACCCAAGGGAGGCAATAAAGGGAGTTTTTCGCTCTTCTCCGTACTCAATGGGAATCTCGGGCACCTGATAGGGCAAGAACTCAAACCGATTGGCGGGCAATCCCAGCCACTGGCTATAAAGTTCAATCTCCTTGCGAGTATGCACCACAAAATGATCAACTTGGCTCAGACTAGCTCGGGCAAGCTTCTGACGCAGACCTGATCTACAGGTGCCCACATTGAAAAGCCATGCGACTACAGGCTTGTTGGAAAATCTCAGCTTTTGCTGTAAACCCACCGCCGAAGCCACCTGAGGGAATACGGTGATCACTCCGTCGGCGTCTGAATTAAGTGCGTCAGCGGCCTGTCTCATGTAGACAAGCCAGTCGTCAATTGGCGTAAATTTAGACTTGCGATCGTGCCATTTTGGCAGCGGTTTTTGTCGCGGAATGAGCTGAAACTCGTGGGCATCGCCTGGCACAAAAGGCTCTAACCAGTTGGCAGTATCGATATTATCAATATCAAAAAATGGTGCAGCGATCGCCCATTTCATGGTCATAACCTCATTGACAAGCGGCAAAAAAATTTGTTGACATCAGCCCATGACTCTCAAGACACTGACAGCCTACCAGGAAAAATCTTTAAAGGCTTTCGCTAAATCATGCTCAAGCCGGACTCTTGTGGAAAGCATTGGTAGTTGGTGCTACTGGAGAATCACTAAGGTAAGGCTCCACCTGTATATCAGTACCCGTATCGATCTGACTGCTCCAGCGCACAGTATAGGCTAGAAACCAAGTTAAAGCCTTTACTCAGTAACTATTGTTAGATCCTATAACGTTCCTCACTTAACCAAAAACCGTCATCAATTAGATCAGCCTAGAGGAATACTAATTTTCCGCAGATAGTCCACCAATAGAAAGACAGAATAGGGGACGTAGATCAAGCTCTACATCCCCTATTCTCTAGCTGGCTGGTTGCCTTAGTCCAGAGCTGCTAGCTTATTAGTTAGATAATCTGGTGGCAATGACTACTGCTAGATAAACCATTAAACTGGTCTTGCTCGTATAACCATGGGCTGGTCTGACGTTGTGCTGTTGGCAACCCGCTGCAGCAATCGGGACACCTGCTCAACATGCTGCTCACTCGTGTGGTTTTCCAAATAGTGCTGATAAGCTGCCTCTGCTCTAGCACTCGCCTCCTCAGGGTGGCCTAAGACGTGTACGATGGCGGCCTTTAACTCTTCAGGGGAGTCGGGTTGTACGCCCCAGACGAGACCTTTCTCAGCCATTTCTGTGGCCAATCCTACAGTTTTGGTGATGATTACTGGTCGGCGGCAAGCCATTGCTTCCATCAAAACCGTCAGGCCAGCGGCATAGGTGTTGTTGATTAGGCTAACTACGGCAATATCGGCACTGCGATAAAGATCGCGCAAATCAACCCAGTCGAAATACCGCATTTCCATGTTTTGGGGCGGTTGCTCAGGAATTCTGCACCGCGTTTTGGAAGTGGCATTGGGTGATACAGCGCAGACTTTGACGTCTAAATCTAACTGGTGAGTAGCATTAGCAAGAGTGATATAGTCTCGCTGCTCCAAGCCAGCACTAGCAATCAAGGGACGATGCTTTTCAATTGTGCCAGGTTCAGGGTAGAAGAACTGTTTGTCGGTCTGCTCGGCCAAACAAGTCACGCCATCCTCACCTAGGTTGAGCATGTCTCTTAAAGTTTGGACTTTCAGAGTCGTGTTTACAGTGAATGCATCAATACTGCGGTGCAGCTGAAACCATTTGAGCAGCAGCTTGGGCCGCCACCGTTCTGGGCACATCACATTGACAACTAACCGAGGGCGATTTTTCTTGAATAATGCAAGCAGGGCTAAGGGTAGACCAGCATCTTCGCCACAGCAGTAGACAACATCATCGGAGTTGGTCTGAGCTAAAACCTGTCTTGCTAAAGCCCACTGATGCGGTCTGCCAATTAGTTTAGAAAGAACTTTATCGAAGCCATTAACCAGACTGTCATCTTCAAAATCTGGTTGATGAACTTGAGCATTGAGTCTCTCTTTAAGCTGCCAAATAGTATGCCGCGGCCCTTGACCCAGAGCAGCGCGGGTAACGAAATGCTCGAAGTCAAATTTTGTACTGGTTAAAACGTGGAATTTTGAGCTGGTGGTTTGACTGGGTAAGGATGTCATGGCGGATTGACCATAGGATTTATAGGTGAGCAGTGGAACTTAATGCGATCGCATCTTCTCAAGTAATCTTCAAAAGTCTTAGAAGGGTGATTCTTCGAGCCCGTCAAAAGAGACTTTTTAGAGACTAAGTGTGTAACGAAGTGCCCATCCTAAATCTGTGGTCTATAGCTGCATAAATAGGTATTTCAAAGGCTAGCTCGGCGTGGAAAGTAAAACCCATGGCTCTGTGTCTCCAAAGATATTCAAGCGCTATCCTTAGCGTGAGGGCAAGCATAAGCATTTGAGGTGCTTCGCCTGACTATAGGGTCAAGGAAAGCTTAGGTTTTATCGTTGAACTTTTCCAAATAGGCCGCCGAAGCTGCAAAAGCCTACGGCTGTCACAACGTTGACTACAGTTAGGCATAAGCTCATCTATGACTTGCCCGGTCACCGTACTAGCTGACCGGAGCAAAACTACAGATTAGCTCTATGCACATGGGCAGCCCGTCATGACTCACTACAGGATTGGTTAAGACTCTGCCAAAGTTATCACGCTTACCCCGTCAGTACATACCGATACTTACGTGGGAAACGCAATCTTAATCATTCCTGCAATGCCCAACCGTTTTATAAAGTTCTTATATTGAATCCCTCAACCTCTTAAAAGCTTAAGCAGACACAATCCAGCTATCAAGGCGAGATAAGGCTATTTTCTCAACTTCCAATAAAGCAGCAGACATCTCTGCATCCGTGGAATTGCGTAATCTTTCTACAAAGTTTTTTAAGATTGAGGTTTTGGTATGTCCTGCCACTGCCAATATGAAGGGAAAGCCGAATTTATCTTTGTACTGCTGATTAAGGGCTTGAAACTGATGATATTCCTCGTTAGTGAGACTATTAAGCCCGGCTTTGCTCTGTTCTGACACCGAGGCTGCGGCCATAGTAACCCTTGTGCCTAAGTCGGGGTGGGCGTTAATCAAGGCCAGTTGGTCCGTAGCAGGCATCGTTCGCACAATAGCAACCATGTGCTGGTGAAGATCGGCTACGGAGACGAAAGGACGCAAAGGCCAGATCTGAGCGGCGATCGCGGGCGTTTCTTCAAAGGCGGGGCCGATGGCAGCGACAAAGTCAGCCTCGGCCATAGCATTGAGCTGGTCTAGGGTATAGGGCATGGGTGAATGGGGCGCTGTCTTAGATTCGTTAGATAGGTCGGTGGCTGGTGGGTTACGCCCCGTACCAAACGGCCTCGATCGCAGCGGCGGCTGCGATGGGGTCTGCCGCTGCGTCGAGCCGCAGGGTTATATGCCCCAGCTTGCGTCCGGGGCGAATGGCTTTGTTGTACCAGTAGAGGGTAGCTTCAGGCCATTGTTTAAGGGTCTCAAGCTTCTGGTGGTGGCTGACTTCAGGCTCGTCTAGCCCCAACAAGTTGACCATAACGGCTTGTGGGCAGTTGAGCGCAGTAGGGCCAAGGGGGCGATCGCTCACAGCCCGCAGCTGCTGCTCAAACTGGGAGGTTTCGCAGGCATCGAGACTGTAGTGGCCCGAGTTGTGAGTGCGGGGGGCAATTTCATTGATCAGCACCCGGTCGTCCGAAGTGAGAAAGCACTCAATACCGACGATGCCCACCAGCTGAAGCTGCTCCACCAGAGTGCGGGCAAGGCCGGTCATCCTCGCGGCGACCTCGGGGTTAACATGGGCAGGGGCAAAGACACGGCGACAGATCTGCCCGACTTGCTGAGTTTCTACGGTGGGGAAGACAGCAACATCCCCCTCTGCCGAGCGGGCAACCATAACCGCCAGCTCCTGTTTGAAGGGCACAAACTCCTCCAGCAGCACCGGGGCACGGTTAAATTTGTCCCACGTGGCGCTGAGCTGAGCCGCATCTTTGACTACTGAGGTGCCGTAGCCGTCGTAGCCTAAACGGCGGGTCTTCATCACTAGCGGAAAACCAATCGGCTCTGCCTTAGCGGAAAGTTCGGCCTCGCTTTCATCACCGTCTAAAAAGTTGTAGCGCGGGTTGGGTAAACCAATATGCGCAAAAAACTCGCGCTGGTGGCGCTTGTCGAGCACCAGGGCCAATACGTCCAGGCTAGGGCGAAAGACTGTGCCCTGTTGAGCCAGAGCCTGGAGCCCTTCACAGTCGATAAACTCATTTTCAAAGGTAATCACATCGCACTGGGCCGCGAGGGATGCGGTAGCGGGGATATCGGCGATGGGGGCCAGGAGGGTGGATTGAGCGATTGTCACGGCTGGGTCGGTCGAGTTGGGCGTCTGCACCACAAGCTCTAGACCCAGCTTTTGCACCGCTGGTCCCATCATCCAGGCGAGCTGTCCGCCGCCAATGACACCAACTCGCCGAATAAAGTTGGGGGTTGCCTGCTCCATAGTGCGCCTACCGTCGTGCAAACCCACATTATCCTACGGCACTTCAACAGAATTTTTGTTGGTCAATAATCTATTGGTTTGCCAGACCAAAGGTTGTTGGTTGGTGGGGGAAGGGTCCAAGGTCTGAAGTTCAGGGTTCAAGGTTCGAGGTTGACCTTAAACCATACACCTTAAACCCTGAACCCCGGGCGGTGAGAGCCTATCTCAACGAGCTTGGTCCAAGTACTAAGCGACCTGACTCATCCGGCGAATTTTGAGTACGTCGGTCATCTTACGAATTTGCCCAAAGGTCTGTTCGAGGTGGGCATGGTCTTTGACGTCAAGCCCCAGATCAATCTCGGCGGTTTGGCCAGGAAAGGTTTTGACCTGGGCCTTGTGAACGTTAATTTGCAGGTCTGACAGGTGAGAGAGAATGTCTTTGAGGACGCCTACGCGGTCAATTACCTCAATGCGCACTTCTACCGGGTAGGTGTGGCGAGAGCCGCTGTGGTCAACCGGGTTCCAGCTGACGGGGATGATGCGATCGCCCGGAATATCGACCAGGTTAGGACAGCCTTGGCGGTGGATGGCAATGCCTCGACTACCCAAGGAGACGCTGCCCATAATCGGTTCGCCGGGCAGCGGGTTACAGCAGCCCGCAATGTGGTGCACCAGCCCCTCAATTCCCAAAATCGGATCCTTGGAAGGGACAGGGCGAGGGCGCTGGGGGTTGGCAACAGCTCCGGCCAGAAACCGATCAGAGTCTTGCAGCGAGGATTCGGGCGACAGCGTCTCTAGGGGCTGCTTAGCTTTGACGGCCTCACGCAGGCGATTGACAAAAGAATTGAGCGTCACCTCGCCGTAGCCCAGTCCGGCCAAAAAGTCGTCAACGCTTTGGTAGTTGCAGCGCTCGGCAGCCAGCTGGGCAGGTTCAGACTTGAGCAGAGCGTCAAAGCCGCTGCGGCCCAGTTCTTTTTCAAGCATGTCGCGGCCCCGGGCAATATTTTCGTCGCGGTGCGATCGCTTATACCACTGGCGAATGCGGTTGCGGGCGCTGGGGGTGACCACAAAATTGAGCCAGTCAAGGCTGGGGTGGCTGTTCTTTTGGGTAATAATTTCAACGATGTCGCCATTTTCCAGCGGCGTGTCGAGGGTGACGATGCGGCCATTTACCCTAGCTCCAGCGCAGTGGTTGCCCACCTCAGTGTGAATGCGATAGGCAAAATCTACGGAGGTTGCCCCCCTGCTTAACGGCACCACATCGCCATCGGGGGTGAAGACGTAGACGTCTTCATCAAACAGATTGCCCTTAACGTTTTCGAGAAATTCTTTGGCGTCTTTGAGGTCGTTTTGCCACTCCAAGAGCTGCCGCAGCCAGGTAAATTTCTCGTCGTCGGCATTGATGCGGGTATTGGTGGAAGCGCCGGTTTCTTTGTACTTCCAGTGGGCGGCAATGCCGTACTCGGCGATGTGGTGCATCTCGAGGGTGCGAATCTGCACCTCGATCGGCTTACCCTTGGGGCCAATTACCACCGTATGCAGCGACTGGTAGCGGTTGGGCTTCGGCAGGCCGATGTAGTCTTTAAACCGACCGGGAATCGGGCGAAAGGCGTCGTGTACAATCGCCAGGGCGCGGTAGCAATCTTCGTTGGTGCCGACAATGAGGCGAACGGCAGCAATGTCGTAGATTTCGCTGAAATCCTTTTGCTGCCGCTCCATTTTGCGGTAGATGCCGTAGAGATGCTTGGGTCTACTGTTGACATCGACCACCTGAATCTCAGACTGGTGCATGCGCTGGCGCAGGGTTTCGGCCACCTCCACGAGCCGCGCCTCGCGATCGGCCCGCTTCTCGGTGACGTGGCGCTGCATTTGGCGGTAGGCATCGGGCTCTAAGTATTTAAACGAAAGATCTTCCAGTTCCCACTTAAAGCGGCCGATCCCCAAGCGGTTAGCTAGGGGCGCAAAGATCTCCATGGTTTCGCGGGCAATGCGGCGGCGTTTTTCGTCGCTGAGGTGCTCCAGGGTGCGCATGTTGTGGAGGCGATCGGCCAGCTTCACCACAATCACCCGAATGTCTTGGGCCATAGCCAAGAACATGCGGCGAAAATTTTCGGCCTGGCGCTCGGTTTTGCTCTCAAAATTAAACTTTGACAGCTTGGTTACCCCTTCTACCAGCTGTCGCACCTCATCGCCGAAGTGGCCCTCAAGTTCTTCCGGCGTGATATCGGTGTCTTCGACAATGTCGTGGAGAAAACCAGAGGCAATCATGGCGCTATCGCCGCCTAGGTCACGCAGCAGCCCAGCTACGGCGATGGGGTGGCAAATGTAGGGCTCACCTGAGGCGCGATACTGCCCTTTGTGTAATGTGTAGGCAAACTCAAAGGCCTGGCACACCAGCAGGTTATTGGATTTGTCTTTCGGGTCTTGGACAAGATCACCTTGACTGTCATCGTGGTGGGTTAGCACACAGGTTTCGAGCCAACCAGGCAGGGTGCAGTCATCGGGTAGGGGTGGATGAACTGTTGCAGTCATAAGGGTGCCAGTGACCTATCAGGGATTGTGGGTGGACTATAAAATCGCCAGAAACAGGAACTCGTATTTGAACACTATATTTAAGTCTAGGCAAGACTCAAAGAGTTGAATTATTACTAAGATAGAACCGCCTCAAGACAGATAAGGACGTCTACCGATTCACTTAAATTTGAGATAAAAAAGCAGACAGAAATCGTACAAACGTTCTGTCAATAGGTGAATGTAATGGGGCTACAACAAAGTAGCTCGCCGAGATAGAAACAACCTACACCATAACTTTGGGAAAAATCGCATCTGCCACTCAGGCCGCAATAAATACTTAAGGCTGACTGAGGGTTGATGGATAGTTATGTATTAACCTTAACATTTGTCCCCGATAAGGGGAATCAGCAATTTATCTCTAGTTATCGTAAAACGTTGTCCAAGTCGCTGCTGATACGGCACTGAAGGGGGGATCTATTCATGAAGAATGCCCTAGAAACCCTGCGATCGCACCTCCAGACCATGGTCGGCCTGGTGCAGTCTGCTAATCCCGACGGGCGCACTCTACAGGCGCAGTTTTTGCTGGCTCAGCAACAGTTTCAGCACCAGATGCTGCCTTTGGGAGAAGAGTTGCCCAGCGCTCAGCCTGTGCTAACCGAAATCAACCGCACTCTCAGGCTGCTAGCGATGGATGTGGCATTTTTGCAGGCGGCTCGTCAGTCGACCACAACCCAGCAGCGGCAGCAGCAGATGCTCAAAAAACTAGATCAGCTGCTGACCTTTTGCCAAGCTTTGGAGCAGGCGATCTCCAACCCGACTTAACGCCCTAGCCTAGGTGGTTTAATATTAGGGGTTCGTTGGGTAGATGGTTGGGAGTAGGTGATTTGTATCAGTGCCCTAAGGAAGGGGATATTGACCTTCAAGACAGTCAGCTATCACCGGGGCTGGCGGTCCACGGCTGCCCCAGCTGTGGCGGCAGCTGGATTCCGTCAGAACATTATGCAGACTGGCAAAGGCAACAGAACGACCCCGAGGAACCGATTCGAGTGGCGGTGCTGCCCCTGTCATTGAGCACCTCGTTTCAGCCCGCTGCGCTCGATAACCGGGCGGCTCTGTGCCTCGATTGCCGCAGCTACCTAGTACGGGGCCGCATTACCCTGCCGCAGGGATCGTTTTATGTCGAGCGCTGCCCCAACTGCAACGGCATCTGGTGCGATGGCGGCGAGTGGGAGATCTTGCAGCAGCTCGAATTACAGACCCATATCGACTATATTTTTTCTGCTGATTGGCAGGCCCAGGTGCGTGAGCTAGAGCACACCGAACGAGAAAAACTAGCCACCATTGACAAGCTAGGACCCGATGTTGCCCAGCGCGTGTTTGAGCTGGCTGACCTGCTAGAACAGCACCCCAACGGGGATTTTGGGGTGGCGTATTTGATGCGGCGGGTGGATCAATGAGTGGATGGGTAGGGGGTAGATGGGTGGATGGGTCAGATCACTGACCAGGCATTTGCTCTCTCTCCGGGCTGCATTTTTCGCACCCCTCCAATCCACTACTACTGCATCTCTTACCCATCCACCCCTTACTCATCCACCCCCTACCCCTCCATGCCAGACTCCCTCCTTGCCCTCGAAAGCTTCTCGGTCACCTACCCAGGCCAGGCAGAGCGCGCGGTGGATCGGGTGTCTTTAAACCTGTCGCCGGGGGAAAAGCTGGGGCTGGTGGGCGAGTCGGGCTGTGGCAAGAGCACCCTGGGGCGGGCGGCGCTGCGGCTGTTGCCAAAGGCGACGGAGCTACAGGGACGGGTGTGGTTTAACGGCGAGTCGGTGCTCGACTTTAGCCCCCAGCGGCTGCGGCAGTTTCGGGGTGAGGCGATCGCCTTGGTCTTTCAAGACCCGATGACGCGGCTCAACCCGCTGATGACCATTGGCGACCACTGTATAGAGACGCTGCGTGCCCATCGCTCTGAGGTGTCCCAGGTTGAAGCTAAAGCTCGGGCGATCGCGGTGCTGGAAAAGGTCAACATTCCCGCCAGCCGGTTTGGCCAGTATCCCCACGAGTTTAGCGGCGGCATGCGTCAGCGGGTGGCGATCGCCCTGGCGATGATTTTAGAGCCCAAGCTGATCATCGCCGACGAACCCACTACCAGCCTGGATGTGACGGTGTCGGCCCAGATCCTCGATGAGCTGACGCGGCTGTGCGACGAGCTGGGCACGGCCCTAGTGTTGATCTCCCACGATCTGTCGCTGGTGGCAGAATACTGCGATCGCGTCGCCGTCATGTACCAAGGGCGCGTGGTGGAAGAGGGCACGGCGGCTACGGTATTTCAGAAACCCCAGGATGTATATACGCGATCGCTGGTGGAGTCGGCCCTGCAAATGCAGCAGGCGGAGGGGCTGGCCTACACCGCCACCGCCATAGAACCTATTTTGCGGCTGACAGACGTAAAGCAGCACTACACCCTAGAGGCCAACCCGATCGCTCGGCTGCTGGGGGGGCAGGAGTCCAAGGTGATCAAGGCCGTAGACGGCGTTTCGCTAGAGATTTACCCGGGCGAGGTGGTGGGGTTGGTGGGCGAGTCAGGCTGCGGCAAGAGCACCCTATCGCGCACCATTCTGCAGCTGGCGAAACCGACCGCCGGGCAGGTGGAGTTTTGCGGTACCGATCTTACTACCCTCTCCCGCGAAGCCATGCGGCAGCAGCGGCGGCAGCTGCAAATGGTGTTTCAAGACCCCCATGCCTGCCTCAACCCGATGATGACTGTGGGCAGAAGCATCGCCGACCCGCTGCTGATCCACGGTCTGGCCACCGTCGCTGAGGCCGAAAAGCAGACCCACGACATGCTCGCCCGTGTTAGCCTCAACCCCACCGCCGACTATTTTCAGCGCTTTCCTGGCGATCTGTCGGGGGGGCAGCAGCAGCGGGTGGCGATCGCCCGCGCCTTAATCACTCATCCTAAGCTGGTGATCTGCGATGAGCCGGTGAGCATGCTTGATGCCACGGTGCAAACCCAGGTGCTCGATCTAATGATTGCCCTCAAGCATGAGTTTGATCTCACTTACCTATTTATTACCCACGACCTGTGGGTAGCGAGGTTTATGTGCGATCGCATTGCCGTCATGCAGCAGGGCAAAATTGTAGAAATTGCCCCTACGAAAACGCTGTTTGAATCGCCCCAGCACCCCTACACCCAAACCCTCCTGCAAGCGGCTCCGGTACTGGCTAAGGGAGCTTAAGCATCCAGGTTTTTAAGCAAAATCTAGGCTAAAAGCCTTAGCGAAAAGTTATAGCGATGGCTACTGTGCCGAAGACAATAGTCACTTTCGCTGGCAAAAGCTGAGGCAGAACTTTGGCCTATAACCCTGTAAACAAGCGGAGGTTGTAGCAGAAGAACGAAAAATGATGAGAATGCTCTCAATATTCTGGAATACTGGCATTTTGAGCTATCCAATCCAGATCTCACCTAGTGTACGCAGCTGCCAACAACTTGGTGATGGCTCTAATTCAGGCTTTACCCTTGTAGCAGTTTTCTAATTACTAAGCCCTCCTAATTTTGAATTTTCCGGAGGCTTGGTTCGTAAAAAGCTTCGCAGAACTGTAGTCTATTTTCGTGTACCGCAGGGCTCTAAAGCCGAAGCTTTCGACTACTCTCCTGAAATTCTTCCTGTGTAGTCTAACCAGGGCATCTATGAAACAGCTTCCCTTTATTATTCAAAAACTTGTTTTCGCTGAGGAGAATCTGGCCCAAATCGTTGATCTAAACGACACCAGCGGCGTTGAGGGCAAAATTCCCGGCTACTTTGTCATGAGTAGCGCCCCACCCAATATTGAAGACGCCGAAGAAGCCAGCGAAAGAATTCAGCAGCAAGCTAACCAGGGCATTGCCGACATTGCCGACCACCTGCACCGCATGATGGGTAGCAGCGCCGATGGGTTTGCCGAACTTGTAATTACGGTACATGGATACAACACCAGCCTCCATGGGGTACAGGCCTGGTACAAAAATATTTTTAAGTACGCCAACCGCCACGATTCGGCCATTAGCAGGAGCCCCCACCGCGTTTTTATCGGCTATCGATGGCCTTCTGAAAATGTAGCGCTTAGCGAGCCCAAAAAAGTTTTTGAGGCCCTGGCCGCCTTACCACCGCTGCCACGAGATTTGCTGTTGACTGGGGCAATCTGTGCGCTAGGGCTACTGATTCTTGAATTGCTCAACGCCCTAGAGACATCGACCTGGGGATTTTTAATTAGCCTTTCTCTGGTGCTGTTGCTCGCCCTAGGGCTGTTGATGGCGGCCCTGGTTGTGCTGCGACTGATCGTGTATTTTCGCGACAGCTATCGGGCCGACAATTTTGGCGTGCTAGATCTAGTCGAGCTGCTGCGCCAGATTGATCAGGCGATTGTGCAACGCACGGCCGATTCTCTGTTTCCTTTGGCAAAAACTGAGTATGAGCAACAGCAAGCGCTGCTCAAAGCTCGCGAATATTGGGCCCAACGCAGCCGCAATAAGGTGAAGCTCAGCTTTATTGGCCACAGCATGGGCGGCTTTGTGGTGACCAATGTCGTTCGCATTTTGTCAGATGTATTTGACATGCGATCGGTGAATAAACAGCCGCCCAGCGATGTAGGCGATGTGTACCGTTTGGAGCGGTTGATTCTTGCCTCTCCCGACATTCCGGTGCTGACGATTGTGTCAAGTCGGGCCAACTTTTTGTCGTCGTCATTGCGGCGATTTTCAGAATCGTACCTGTTTTGTAATGAGGGAGATATTGCGCTGCGCATTGCCTCTACGACCGCCAACTATATTGCTTTTCCCAGCCGCACTCAGGCTCGGGGCTATCGCCTAGGCAATGTAGCGCTGCAAAACAAAACGGGCAGCATCGACGACTATGGTTTGGTCAATTTGGCCGCCCTCGATCGCGACTTTCCGGTGAATTTGTCTGTTGGTGAGGCGATCGCCCAGTCAAGCCAAAAGGTGATGGAAAATTTGTTTCTCACCTATGAGCGGTTTCAGGCTCGGGGAGTAGTCACCCTGGGGGATTTATTTGAGGTGCAGTCGAAGCGCGATAGTCAACGCGCCACGGTGGCTGATTTCTTTACCTATTTTGACTGCACCGACTACACCGATCTGAAGTTTGATCTGCAGAACAATAGTTGCTCTATCCGACCGACGGGGCTTTTAACCCGCGCGCTGGGGCGATCGGCCCTGCTGCCCTGGGACTATCTAATGCTGACCCTCGACTACGGAACCGGTAAGCGAGACGTGCACGGCGGCTATTTTGAGGGGCAGTTTAGTCAGCAGTTGCTCTATCGGCTGGCGTTTTTGGGGTTTAGCGGCTATCTCGACACCCTCGATCGCGATCGCCAGGTCGCCCTCAGCCAGCTTCACATCGATTGCCAAAAGTTCAAGATTCAAGGCTATCTATCACCCATGCGCTACCGGGTGAGCGTTCAGGGCGGCAGCGTGGATGGCACGAAGACGGATATGTTGGATGCGATTCGGACGCCTCGGCAGGAAAGTGGGAGAGGAGGGACGCTGGCGAGTGGGAGAGTGAGGGGGTAGGAGAGTGGGAGGGTTAGCGGGTGGGAGAGTTGGGGTTTACCAGATGGGGGTTTGGCCTTGGCCCCAGAAGCCGTCGTATTTGGTAACAACAATTTCGCCCAGTACTTGAGTTTGACAGGCGAGGCGGAGGTCGCGGGTGGGGTCGTGGGGAGGGAGGGATCGGCGCGCTTTGTCTTTCCAGTTGGTGGCTGAAACTTCGCCCTCGATCGCCACTGCGCAGGTGCCGCAGGTGCCGAGACTGCGGCAGTTGATCACCTTGGCCTGACCGTTGTAGAGATCGACGCCGTGGGCTAGCAAGACCTGGCGCAGGTTGGCCCCGACCTCGCACGACATGGTCTTTCCTTGGGCGGTGACGGTGGGCATGGCATTTCCTGGCAGACGAAGAATATCTACGTTTTATAACGCGATCGCCCCGGCGTTCTCAAGCATCCCCAGCCCAGGGCTTACTCTAGATAACTGTGACACCAACGATAATTCCTAGGGCACCACTGGCTATGGCTGAGCAGCGCACTCCCCTTTACATCTATGACACCACGCTCAGGGATGGTGCCCAGCGGGAGGGATTGGCCCTATCGATCGAAGATAAAATTCGCATTGCCCGACGGCTCGACGCCTTGGGCGTGCCTTTTATTGAGGGCGGCTGGCCGGGGGCCAACCCCAAGGATGTGCAGTTCTTTTGGCAGCTGAAAGAAATTCCCCTCACCCAGGCCAGCATCACCGCCTTTTGCTCGACCCGCCGCCCCGGCAAAGTTGCCGCTGAAGAGCCGATGCTGCAACCGGTGCTGGCTGCTGGCACCGAGTGGATTACGCTGTTTGGCAAATCCTGGGACTTGCACGTGACCACCGGGTTGCAGACCACCCTGGCCGAAAACCTGGCCATGATCGACGACACCATTTGTTACTTTCGCAGCCAGGGCCGCCGGGTAATTTATGACGCCGAGCACTGGTTTGACGGCTACAAGGCCAACCCCGACTATGCCTTAGAAACCCTCGAAGCCGCGGTTAAAGCTGGGGCTGAGTGGCTGGCGCTGTGCGACACCAACGGCGGCACCCTGCCCCACGAAGTCGGCGCGATTGTGACTGCCGTCAATACCTGGCTCCAGCAGTTTCCAGAACCCCAGCCCCAGCTAGGCATTCACACCCACAACGATAGTGGTACGGCGGTAGCCAATGCCATGGCGGCCGTGGAGGCTGGGGCCACTATGGTGCAGGGCACGATCAATGGCTATGGCGAGCGCTGCGGCAACGCCAACCTCTGCACGCTGATCCCCAACCTGCAGATTAAGCTGTGCTACCCCTGCATTGCCCCGGCCCGCCTCGAAACCCTGGCTGAGACCAGCCGGTTTATTAGCGAGGTGGTTAACCTGGCCCCCGACGAGCATGCCCCCTACGTGGGGCGATCGGCCTTTGCCCACAAGGGCGGCATTCACGTCAGCGCCGTGGAGCGCGAGCCCAAAACCTACGAGCATATCGACCCGGCCACAGTGGGCAACAGCCGCCGCATCGTGGTGTCGGATCAGGCGGGGCTGAGCAACGTGCTGGTCAAGGCCCGCAGCTTTGGGCTAGAGCTAGACCGCCACAACCCGGCCTCGCGCCAGTTGCTCACCCGGCTCAAATCCTTGGAGCACGAGGGCTACCAGTTTGAGGCCGCCGAGGCCAGCTTTGAACTGCTGATGCGCGAAGCATTGGGCGATCGCCCCCGCTTTTTTGACCTCAAGGGTTTCTACATCAACTGCCAGCACCAGGGCAACGGCAGCGACCACAGCAGTCAATCGCTGGCCACGATCAAAGTCATGGTGGGGGAAGAGGAAATTCTCGCGGCGGCGGAGGGCAATGGTCCGGTGGCGGCATTAGACACAGCCCTGCGTAAGGCACTGCTGACTTTTTACCCAGCGATCGCCAACTTTCACCTCTCTGACTACAAGGTGCGGATTATCGACAGCGGCGCGGGCACGGCGGCCAAAACACGGGTGCTGGTGGAGTCGGGCAACGGTGCCCAGCGCTGGACGACCCTGGGGGTTTCGACCAACATTATCGAAGCCTCGTACCAAGCCGTTACCGAAGGGCTGGAGTATGGCCTGATGATGGAAACCGCGCGCCCTCACTGTGCGATCGGCGGCGAAATCGATCGGTTCGATGCCGACGTAGCCCTACAAAAGACCCGTGAAACGGCTCTGGCTAAGCTCAAGCAAGAACTGGGCTTTGAGTAAGTCCAATTGTGCTGTCTAGTATAGTGAAGAAGGCGAAGCTGGGTTTTCGCCAGCGGTCAATCAGACAGCAAAACGATGCCAACTCCCCCAGAATCGACAGATTTCTACGCAGTCTTAAAGGTCAATCGACAGGCGAGCCTGCTGACTATCAAACAGGCCTATCGAAAACTAGCCCGTCAGCTTCACCCCGATCTCAACCCTAACGATGCGGCAGCGGCAGAGCAATTTAAAGCCTTAAACGAAGCTTACGAAGTGCTCTCAGACCCGGCGAATCGTCGCCAGTACGATCGCTATGGTGCCCACTGGAAAAAGGCCGAGAAAGGATATACGACCACCAACCGCTCCAGCAGCAGGCAAAACGATGACTTTGACGAAATGGAGTTTGGCCGCTTTGGCCGCTTCGAAGACTTGCTCGGGGATCTTCTAAACCGCTATAGCTAGAGTTTTGGCTACTTTGTAGCAACTAGCTAAGTAGTTGGGCGCAATTAATAGTTTTACCTAGCCGATACTGTCGTTGTTGATAGGCTTCACCAACCAACCGACACGTTATAAAACGTAGGCTCCTAAGGGCTGCCAATAAACACCTCCCCGCCCAAACCTCGGTAGTCCACAGTCCAATATTCTGAAATGCCCGATCGCAAAAAACGCAGGCCAGACAAGTCTGATCCGCGTTTAAGCTGAGGCGCCTTCTACTGTGTTTTAAGCAGTGGCTAAGCCGCTTGGGGCGACTGTAACAGCGCCTGAATCGAGGTCTTTTCTAACAGACCCGCCAGAGAGCCATCATTACCGATCACCGCCAGCGCCTGAATCTTCCGGGTCTCTAGGGTCTTAATGACCTCCATCAGCGGCTGCTCGGCACCCACCGTCACGATGTCACCGGCAGATTCCATAATGGCCGCCACAGTGGTCTCGGCCCACTGCTCGCGAGGTACCTGCTTGAGGGCATCAACCAGCACCGTGCCCACCAGCAAACCCGTTTCGTCGGCCACCAAAAACTTGCGCCAAGCTGAAGGGGCAGCTAGCAGAGCGTCGTCGGCGAACTCTCGCAGAGACATAGTGGTCTCTACAACCGGGCTGTCTTGGGCCAGGGCATCTTGGGCTGTCAGGCCAGCCAAGCGGCCCTGCACCGTACCAAACTGCGCGCTGCGGTTAGCATTTTGCAGCAGAAACAGACCAATCAACAGCGTCCAAACACTACCCACCGAGCTGATACCCAGGATGGAGCCGATACCCAAGGCGATCGCAGTCCAGCCCAGCAGTTGACCCGTGCGGCTGGCAAACACCAGACCCTTGTGGGGCTGACCCGTAATCTTCCACACAATCGACTTCAGCACGTTGCCACCATCTAACGGCAGGCCGGGAATCAGGTTAAAAGCACCCAGAGCTAAGTTAATGTAGGCCAGCAGCGACACAATGCCTGCCAGCGGCCCAGACAGGGGCAATACTAGCCCAGCAACTGAGAAGAGGCCAAATAGGACAAAGCTAACCAGGGGACCTGCGATCGCCACCCAAAACGCTCCCTTCGGCGTATCCGACTCTTTCTCTAGAGCCGCTAAACCGCCAAACAAAAACAGCGTAATCGAGTTGACCCCAATGCCCTGCTTCATCGCCGCAAAGCTGTGACCCAGCTCATGGGCCAGCACCGAGGCAAACAGCGTTAGCGCTGCCCCTAGCCCTAGCACCCAAGGCAACGATCCGCTCAAATAGGGGAATGCCGCTGCCAAACCACTACCGTACTGCCACGTCACCAGGGCCAGCACCAAAAACCAAGACACATTTACATAAAAGGGAATGCCAAACAGATTCCCCACCCGTAAGTTGCCGTTCATAGGGCACCTCGTAATTAAAACCTGAGGACAGAGGCGTAATCTTGAAACGCATTCCCTGTCCAATGACCTTATTGTAACGAACTGTTAACGACCCTCTAATCTGTCAAAGGTGATGAGAACCGAAGGAATCGGGGTGGGTTGGCGTAAGACAGGTGAGAAAGCGAGGTTTGAGTTTTAAGTTTTGAGTTTCTGCTAAGGACACGCATTCAAAGCTCAACATTCAAAACTCTCTCCCCCTAACTCCCTACCCCATAAGCCAAAATCTCCTTACCGATCGTCACATAGTCCTGCCAGCCCACCTCAGCCTTCAGGTCTTTCACGTCATAGACCGCCGTACCGGTCAGGGCAGCTTTTTGAAAAGCGCTGTAGCGACGAATGCCCCCCGCAAACAGCGGCAAGCCGGTGCTCATCAACATAGCTCGCACCTCTGCTCCAGCGCGGCTTGGGTAAGGGGGAATCATGGTCAGCAAAATGCGGTAGGGGGCCACAGGTAGCTTTGCCAAATGTTCCACCATTAGAGCTAGGGCGTCGAGGGCCAAAATATCGGGGGTACTGGGTAGCACCAGCAGGTCGCAGGAGGCCGCCAGCAGGGCCAGGTCATCGGCAATGGGGCGGGCCTGAGTGTCGATGACCACATGGCCATGGGGAGTGGGAAGTTCTCTCGCCTGCCACTGATCAACCACTAAAAAGGGCAGCTCACCTCGGCTAGCCCAGGCTGACGCCGACTGGTTGGGGTCGGCGTCGATTAGCAGGGTTTCGGCATAGCCCTGCAAAAAGGCAGCCAGATGAATAGCAGTGGTTGTCTTGCCCACGCCTCCTTTAAAGCTAGCTACGGTCACAATCATAGGCTGAGGATCAGGCCTGGGCGTTGCTTCGGCCCGGCTGCTTTCAAGCCGGGGCTGGCATCATTGTCAAGGTTTGCCCTTGCCGCCATCAAGTAAGGGATGCCAGTGCCGTAAGGGTAGCGCTAGTCTGAGCTGACGCAGCGTTAGCGAGAGGCAACCAGCACCACACCACCCACGATTAACCCCAGCCCCACCAGACGCCCAAACGATAGATCTTCTTTAAAGATAGCTACGCCAATGATCACCGAGGCGAAATAAATCAGCGAAGCCGCTGGTGCCGCTACGCTCAAATTAACCCGCGTCAGCAACAGGATGTAGGTGATCGCCCCAACTCCGTAGGCGGCCAGTCCTGCCAGCAGAGCTGGCGTAGTAGCAATGCTCAGAATGTGGCTTAGGGCGTTATCGCTAGTTACTTTGCCTAACTGCAAGGCCCCCAGCTTAAGAAAAAGCTGGCCAAAGGAGCTGGCAATGACCGAAATCAACAGCAGACCAAATTCTTGGGGGGTCACGACGGCATTTCCTCGGGGCAGCTATCAGGCGACAAGTTAAACAACGTTAGTCAGAGGCGTATGGTAGCGGACTTAGGGGCCGAAAGGGAACTCACCCACCAACGAAGCCAGTTTCCCCAAGCTACGATAGAAGCTATTGAATAGCCCCAAAATTATGACTGGTAAAACCCTGCTGGTAGGGCTGCGCGCCGACCAGTTTCGTCACCCCCTCGATCTCGAAGCGACCCGCGCTCTGAAGCAGCTGCCGGGGCTCGATGTCATGGTGCGCATGGCTCTGGCTCCCCTAGCAGAGCGGTTCTTTCACCTCGACCATTTAGCATCGAGTTTGCAGGTGAGCGATCGCCAGCTACCTGCCCTGCACCAGTCGCTGGTTGAAGCCTGCCGCATTCTCGACCTGGAGGTGCCCCAGCTCTATGTGCGCCAAAACCCGGTGCCCAACGCCTACACCTTTGCCATGCGTGGCGAGCAGCCCTTCATTGTCATCCACACCGCGCTGATCGAATTGCTCACTCCTGAAGAAACTCAAGCGGTGATCGCCCACGAGCTGGGGCACCTCAAGTGTGAGCACAGCGTTTACCTCACCCTGGCAAACCTGATTACTTTGGCCGCCAGCCAGCTACCTTTGGGCGAAGTGCTAGCGCAGAGCCTTCAGAATCAGCTAATGGAATGGGTACGCTGTGCCGAGTTTACCTGCGATCGCGCCGCCCTGCTGGTCGCCCAAGACCCCCGCATCGTCGCCTCCCTGCTGATGAAGCTCTGTGGCGGTTCGCCTTCACTCGTTGACCAGCTCAATGTCGATGCCTTTATTGCTCAGGCCCGCGCCTACGATAGTCTCAGCGATGACGCTATTGGCGAAGCCCTCAAGCAGGTGCGCACCCAGGGGTTGACCCATCCGGTGCCTGTGCTGCGCGCCCGAGAAATCGATCGCTGGGCGAGCACCAATGACTACTACCAGTTGGTTAAACGTCCCGCAGTTGAGTATAATGAGGACGCATCCAAGGGCGGATGGCGGAATTGGTAGACGCACCACACTCAAAATGTGGCGACTTCGGTTGTGCGAGTTCGAGTCTCGCTCCGCCCATTGACTTCTCTCAATCAACAACTACGTGATGGGTTAAGCCCGGCATGATTTTGTTGAGCTTGCCTGTGGGGTGGGCTGACTTCATTCACGCACCTCTGCAAAACCAACGCGATACATCTTGTGCTGGATGACCTGCTCTACGGCATGGGATCGGTGGCAGAACCTGGCAGAGCGTTGGGTTTCACTTCGTTCTACCCAACCTACGTTCGTAAAAGATTAGCCTTTAGGTAACGGTCGTTGAACTAGGAAAACACTAAGAAGCAGCACGGTAAACTGGCCGCTTGCTGCAGCTCAGAGTAGTTTGCAGCAGCTTTACGAATAACAGACGTGGGAGTTGTTTGTGATAGGGGTTGTAAGGCGGTTTGTTGAGCAGTCATGCCTGGGCACCGTTGGCTTTAGTTTTCTATATTCTGCTTAGTGCTCTAAAGTGACTGGGTTACGAATCTCTGCTGGAGGTGAGCCGGGTTCAACCAAATCAGGAACTGCGGCTATGATAAGTTCACGCGATCTAGTGCTTCTGTACTGTGACTGAGTCTGCTGCCCCCTCCACCTCGTCTACAACCGCCACGGCTGGTCTGCCGCGCCAGCGGTGGCAGGTGGCACCGGCAAATGTGCCTCTAGCAACGTCCTTAGCGCAGGTTACGGGGCTGTCGCCGCTGCTGACTCAGGTGTTGATCAACCGGGGCATTACGACTCCAGCACAGGCTACCGATTTTCTTGACCCTGAGCGGCAGCAGTTGCCGTCGCCCCTGGCGGAGTTTCCTGATCTGGCGGCGAGTTTAGAGCTGCTGGTAACGGCGATCGCAACTCAGCAGGCGATCGCCATCTGTGGCGACTACGATGCCGACGGCATGACCAGCACCGCTCTACTGCTGCGGGCCTTGCGGGCGTTGGGGGCGCAGGTGACCTACACCATTCCCAGCCGGATGGCTGAGGGCTACGGCATCAACACCCGCATTGTCGAAGACTGCTACGCCGAGGGCGTGAGCATCATTCTCACGGTGGACAACGGCATCGCGGCGGTGGCTCCGATTGCGCGCGCCCGTGAGCTGGGCCTGGCAGTGATTGTCACCGACCACCACGACATTCCTCCCGAGATTCCCCCGGCAAACGCGATTTTAAACCCCAAGCTGCTGCCTGAGACCTCGCCCTACCGAGGGGTGGCGGGGGTGGGGGTAGCCTACATTTTGGCGGTGTGCTTGGCCCAGGCGCTGGGGCGTACCCAAGACTTGACTGGGCCACTGCTAGAGCTGTTTACCCTGGGCACCATCGCGGATTTAGCGCCGCTGACGGGGGTGAACCGCCGCTGGGTGCGGCGGGGGCTGGGGCTGCTGCCCCGATCGCGCCTTTTCGGCATTCAAGCACTAATTCAAGTCGCCGGGCTGGCCGACCAGAGCAAGCCGCTAAAGCCAGAGCACATTGGCTTTCGCCTGGGGCCGCGCATTAATGCTGTGGGCCGAATCAGCGATCCGCAGATTGTGATTGATTTGCTCACTACCGACGATGTCGGGGTGGCGCTAGAGCGGGCCATGCAGTGCGAGCAGATCAACGGCACCCGCCAAGATCTTTGCCAGAGCATTGAGCAGGAGGCGATCGCCTGGTGTGAGCAACAGCGGTCGCTGGGCACGGTGGATATTGAGCGCGATCGCGTCTTGGTTGTGGTGCAGCCCGGCTGGCACCACGGCGTCATTGGCATTGTGGCCTCGCGGCTGGTGGAGCGCTACGGCGTCCCCGTTTTTATTGGCACCTATGAGGATGACGAACACAAGGTGATTCGCGGCTCGGCGCGGGGCATCCCAGAATTCGACGTGTTTGCCGCTCTGCAAACCTGCCACGATCTGATGGAAAAGTTTGGCGGCCATCGGGCGGCGGGGGGGTTCTCGTTTTTGGCCAATCGGCTGCGCCAGGTGACCACGCGGCTATCACACTACGCCTGCCAAACCCTCTCGGTCGATCTGCTCAAGCCGCTGGTTAGAATCGACAGCCAGGCAAGGCTAAGCGATATTCACCAGGGTCTGTTTGATCAGATTGATCACCTGCACCCCTGCGGCATTGAGAACCCCGACCCGGTGTTTTGGACGCCGAATGTGCGGGTGCTAGAGCAGCAGACGGTGGGTCGCAACCGCGACCACCTCAAGCTGGTGCTGGCAGAAGCTGGGGGCGAGACGATTAAGGCGATCGCCTGGCGCTGGGGCGAGTACTATCCCCTGCCCAATCACCTCGATGTGGCTTACAAGCTCAAGCAAAACGAGTGGCAGGGCACCACGACTGTGGAGCTGGAGCTGGTGGGGGTGCGATCGGCGGTGGGAGCAGAACCCGCGAGCGCTTCAGCAAAGGGCCAAGCGATCGCGCCAATACCGACCCGCCTGGCAGCGCCAGCTCTGCCGAAGCTATCTGTGCCTGTGCCACTGACAAGTCCTTCAGCGAGTAGTGGCGGGGGAGTAGGGTCGCCAGCTGCGCGCCCATCCGAGATACCCGTTATCCCAGCCAATGCGCCAGTCGTAGAGCGGGAGGCAGAGGTGATTACTGCTCCGCCAGTTGCTCCACCCTCAGCGCCGGCGACTTCAGATGCCATTCCGGGACGGAGCGATTCGCGAATCGCTCCACCGACCCCGGAGGCTGCCGAGTTTACCTACAGCAACCGCCGCTACTCCGCCACGACTAAAACGACCCCAGACGCCACCACCCTTACCATTAGCAACCCCGAGGGCCAGCGGTTAGTCGTCAACCGAGGCAATCAGCAGGGCTGGCTCTACCTGCCGGGTGAGTCGGCCAAGCCGGTTGACCTCAGCGAACCCCACTATGGCAATTTGGTGCGGGCTGGAGCGACAGCGGTAGAGCTTCAGCAGCTGGCCCAGCGGCTGGCGGTGGCAGAGGCTCAGCTCAGCGAGAAGGACGTATTACTGGCAGAACGGGATGCTTTAATAGCCGAACAGAATGTTTTGATGGTTCAAAAAGAGTCTCAACTGGCCACCTTAAAAGCTGAGAATGTGGCTCTACTAAAGGCCCAAATGCAGGTAAGTCAGCCCCAGACTGCTCCACGACAGGACAATCCTGCTCGGGCAGAAAAGGCAGATTTTGCGGTAGCAAAAACCCAATCTATGTCAGTTCAGCCTACTCGGGTTGCTAAGGCCTCAGTTCAGAAAGACGCGTCGACTCAGTCAGCGAAGGTTCAGCCCGTATCACCCGCTCAGCCGTCCCCATCACCCATAGCAGAATCGCCCGTTGCCGTCCCAGCCTCTTCACCGCTGAAGCTCGACGACGCCAAGCAGCAGGTGCGCCAAGGCTTGAGCGATCGCGTCTGGTTTTGCCTCAGCCCCGATAGCCAGAGAGATTTGGCCATCGCGGTGGCCCACCTGTCCACTGCCAGCGGCCCCATGGCCGATGCTACGGCTGTAGGCGGATTGGCCACGGTGCTTGAGCGCGAACTGTTGCAGCCCCTGCTCGACGACTTTGCCAGCTATGGTGAGCAGACCGGCGATCGCGACCTGACTGCCCTAGCGAGCGATCTGGCTCAGGCTGCCAGTCTGGCGGCGCTGCCACCGCTGCTGAGCGAAACCTGGCGATCGTTGACTGCCAAAGCTCTAGCCGCCACTGCCAAACCCCGCAAAGCGCTACACGAAACCACCCACGCCGACACCAGCGAAACCCCCTTCCCTATCGACGATAGCCACCGGGTGATGCTCGACGAATTTTTTCAAGGCTGGGACCATCCCATTGCTCGCTGGCTGACCGGGGGCGGGGCCGAAGCCGCCTCCGATCTGGCTCAGGTGGCGCAGCTACAGCGATCTAGCAACCCTCTGCCGCTGTGGCAAGGGCAAATGCTGCAACATTTAGTGCTGGGCCAGCGTCAGAAAAAAGGAATTTTACAGAAAATTTTTGGATAATCTCCCTGATCCTACGGTTGCTCAGGGTATGGTGTTTTGACAGCCTTGCCCAACCCGAGCCAATCGCTTCTACCTCAGATGGCCAACGCGCTTCTTAAGCCCCAGTTTTTAATTGTTTGCGGCCTCTCGGCGGCTCTGGTGTCCTGCTCGGGCGAAGGGGCGGGCAACAGCGGCGCGACGCGGTTTGTCAGCATTCAGCCCATTCAAGTGTGTGACGACCTTGGCATCTTTTGCGCCGACCTGGCCACCTTTGAAGAAGCCACCCGCAAAATTTGGGCCCAGGCCAACCTCGACGTCAGCTTTTTGGCCCCCAACCGGCTTAACGCCAGCCGCTTTCTCAGTATTGACAACCAAGACGAGTTTGCCGAGCTTTCCTTTGCGGGTGGAGCCGGAGCTTTTGGACGCAGCCCGCTCTCAACCCGCACCTCTGGCCCCATCAGTATGTGGTTTGTGGAGAGTATTTTTCCCTCTGAAGGGCTTGAAACCCTTGGTCTAGGATGGATTGACCAAAACGGCGTTTTGATTGACGACGATATTCTCACCTTTAATAACGGCATTGGCCGCCTCGACACGGTGGCCCACGAAATTGGCCACAACCTGGGCCTAACCCATGAGGGCCTTGGGGCTGGAGGCGTGAATAATCTGATGACTGACGGCGGCTTTCGCAATTCGCCTAGCTCTCTCGACGACATTAACCCTGATGGTGCGCGCATAGATCAGCTCACCGATCGCCAAATTGATGAAGCCCGCAACAGCGGCTTTGCTGGCACTGCGCCAGCCTCATCTGCCGACAGCGCCGCAATGGAGATTCCCACCACGCTGCCTCCCTTGTCAGCCGCTCCCGATGCCTTACCCTGGGTTCCCCCACCCAAAGTGACTCCCGTGACCGACCTGGCCCTGCTGCCCGAGGCCGCTTTTGCTGCGACAGCGCAGGCTCCCGAACCGATTCCCAACGGCCCAGCAATGACGCTGTTGACGGCGGTGTTGCTGGCGGGCTATCTGCGCTGGCAGCCCCGAGGGCGATGATGGCAGTGCTAATTAGCTGGCTGCTGGTTGCTCAGGGAGTGATGGTGACCGTGAACGGATCTATCCCCTTTAGTGAGACGGCTCGTGCCACCATCCCACAGCCGTCTTTGGGCTTGGTGTCTAACTGGGCTACTCTGCCCGGTTTCGCTCTTCTATCACAATCGCTGCCCGTGCTTGGCCAGGATTCTATTCCTCACCCACCGCTGCTGCGCCACGAAACGTCGCCTGCCGGCAACTACCACCTGATTTTGATGCTGGGGAAAGACGAGGCTGGCACTCAGCGCACTACCGCTAGTCTGTTTGAGACCCTGGGCGATCGCTGCCAGCAGGTCTGGTCGCACACCCTGCCCCACAGCTATGGCCCCCGCCTAGCTCTGGTGAATGACGCCGGCACCGTGGTGCTCCTCGACGAATGGATTAACGTGGCCAGCCCTCGCGCCATTGTAATGATGGGTTTAGACGGCGAGGTCATGGCCCAGCACAGCTTTGACGACATTGTGGAGGTTACTGGGCAGTCGCGAGCGGCAGTCGTTGACCAAGCTGCCCAAGGCTTTTGGCTGAGCGGCAGCCCCGAGATGGATCTCACAGGCGATCGCATGACAATTCCTGCCGCTGGAGGACAGCTCAGCTTAGATTTGGCAACGGGAGAAATGGGGTTTTAGCGGTGTGTATGCCCGCACTGCCCAGCCACAAACAGGGCTGCTATAACAAAGAAGAGCAACGGCACAAATACCTATTTCAGGTCGCTGCTCACAGGCACGCCCATGAGTCCTTGACAGGAATGGGGTAAGTTTTTCCCGTTAAACACTGGGCTGTCGTCGGGGCCAACAGCTGCTTGCCCTTGCCCAAATTGCAGCCTACCTCAAGGTTTTGATAACACTGTTCTAAGCGAGACAGCAGCTATGGCCAAGGGTGATCAAATTTACGTCATGCGCGACCTGGCAGGGGTGCCGGGGCTATACCAGCACCACGGCATTGACTGCGGCGATGGCACCGTCATCCACTACAGCAAAGCCCGAGACATTGCTGAGATCGCCCGCACCAGCTACGACGCCTTTTCCTGGAACAACCCGGTTTACACCGTTCGCAAATCGCTGATCTATGACCCTGACGTTGTCGTCGAGCGGGCTATCAGCCGCTTGGGTGAGCGTCAGTACGACTTGCTGCTCAACAACTGCGAACACTTTGCTAACTGGTGCACCACAGGCCGCAGCGAAAGCCGCCAGCTAGCCAACTTTGGCCTGCGCACCGACCAGCTCAACCTACCCGAACTGCGGCGACTGGCCGAGGGCGATCGCTACACCACCACCCCCGCCGAAGCCTGTGCTAACTTTCAAAAAGCCCTGGGCGACATTGCCACCGCCTACAACACTACCCTAGCCGACCAGCAGACCGCCTATAAAGCAGCCGACGAATGGCACCACGTTGCCGAGAAGGCCCTAGCCATTGGTCGAGAAGATCTCGCTAGAGCGGCTCTCCACCGCAGGGTCGCAGCCAATAAGCGCATTGAAACCCTCACTACTCAGCTCAGTGAACTAGTGGAACTGGAGCTGAATCTCCGCCACAATCGAGCATTTGCGGAGCGGCGGCTGGCGCTGGAGTAAGCGGGGAATGGATGGTGGAGCAGAGCGTTAGTGATCTGGGAAAACTACGCTCACTCTTTATTTCCCCCTAGCTGTCCCATGAGAAAGAAAGAACTGACTCGACTGATTAGTTTTGCTTGCGTTTTGTTTGTGGCTCAATTCCCTCAGCCCAGCCAGGCACAAACCAGTCAAGCGCAAACTTCTCGCGAGGATACTGTTCAGGCATGTCGGTCGGCCCTAGAAGAGGCCAATAATGTGATCTACGATGAGCACAATGCATTCATCGGTAATGCCTCAGCGGTTGATCTAGGTGATCTATACAGCAGCTATCCTACGCAGAAACCTACAGGTATCTTGTTGCGTATTCAAGGGCAATCTGCACCAGAAATTATGCAGTCGCCACAATTAATGACTGCGCTCAGCACTAGCTTGATCAATCGTTGCCAACCCCTCAGCATGGTAACTTTTCAGCTTGATCAAACAGATTGGGAAGCGACCTTTGGCCTCATCGAGAACCAGATCGTCTCCTTTGAATGTACAGATCCTAACCAGTCAACCGCGCTGAACTGGGGAGAAGCCTTTTGCCCATAACAGAGCTTGCCCAATGACTATTGCAGTGGCAGATTTTCGACCCAGAGAATTGATTTCACCGGGCGCTGCACGAGTTCTCCCGAGTTGTTGAGACGGCCGTAGTGGGTAGTGCCGACATACATTAGGGTTGAAGAGCTGCCACCGTCGAGGTTGAGAGCTTGGGTGACGCCGCGATCGCCCATAAAGGCTGCCACTTCACCCATTGTCATGCCGCTGGGCGACACCCCCGGCACCTGGGCCACCATCACCATCACCACGCTACCGTCGGCCTTGAGGCCCACCGCCGAGCGAGCATTCGGCGACTGACTACCCAGGGCATCGCGGCGGGCGGTGCGATCGACAAAACCTTCCTCCACCGACGTATCCTGGGGCAGCAGCTGAGGGCCAGCACCCACCGCATCCACCAGGGTGCACCCCGTGGGCACAGGGTCCTGATGGAAGGTGATGTCGTAGCTTGGGGTGCCACCGCAGTCGTAGCGGCGAAATTCTGAGCGATTCAAAATCTTATCCATATAGCTAGCTAGGTCGGGGTTGCCGATCAGCCGCTCGTTTTGGTTGGGGTCGGCCACCAGGGCACCATCCTTCACAACGTAGGAAGTGGTGAGGCCGTTGTTTGGGTCAAAAAAACCTGCGTTAAGGGCGGCAGTCACGCACTCTCCTGCCCCACAAAGTTGGGAGGCGATCTGGTCAACTCGCGCTAGCTCATCCACCACCGCTACCTGCACCGGGTAGCGCACCGGATCGGGAATAGTAACCACATGCACTGTTGCAGCGGGTAAGCTGACGACTTCGTAAACCGGAGGCATCGCGGGTTCCGCCGGAACGACATCCTCTAAAGCCGCATCCGGGACAGGGGCACAGCCCGATAGGCCTAGAGTGACAGCAAGACCAACAGTCAAGCAGGGTTGCAGGAGAGAACGCATAGAGCCAACAACGAGTTGCGTTCAGCAGTATAGCGAGAAGCGCGATCGCCCTGCAGATTGGCCTATTTCCGCTTCACAACCAGCGTCCAGCGGCCCCAGCTTCGGGACATCCTCCAAGACGATGGGCATACTGGAACCAGTTTGCCCTGTGGATTTGTGTGACAGACGATGGCGGTTCCCACTGTGACAACCGATGCGGCTCAGCCGATGGTCTATCCCTCGGTGTCGGTGATTGTGCCCATCTACAACGGTGAGGCCAATTTGCCCGGACTAGTAGAACGGCTGATGGGGCAGCAGTATCCTGCCGATCGCGTCGAATTTTTGCTGGTGGATAATGGCAGCTGCGATCGCACCCCAGACCTGCTCCAAACCGCCACCGCTACCGCCGCCGCTCAGGGAATTCGCCTTTGCGCCCTCACCTACAACTCCATCCAAAGCTCCTACGCCGCCCGCAACGCTGGCATCGCCGCCGCCAAGGGTGACGTTCTCGCCTTTACCGACGCCGATTGTCATCCTGAGCCCAGCTGGCTCGGCGCCCTGGTACAGCCCTTTGCCGACCACTCTGTCGGGTTGGTGGCAGGGGAAATTCAGGCCCTACCCAGCCAAAACTGGCTAGAGCGCTACGCCGATCGCCAAGGCACCCTGTCCCAGCACAACACCCTCAACCATGCTTTTTTGCCCTACGGCCAGACGGCAAACCTAGCGGTGCGGGCCGAAATTTTGGGTACAGTTGGACTCTTCCGACCCCATTTGACCACGGGCGGTGACGCTGACCTGTGCTGGCGCATTCAGCAAGCCACTGAATGGCAACTCGTCCACGCCGCAGATGCCGTGGTCTGCCATCGCCATCGAGATAGCCTGAAGGGGCTGCGCAGTCAGTGGCACCGCTATGGCTGCTCAAACCGCTACCTGCACGACCTACACGGTGTAGATCTGATGCGCCCCCTCACCGCCAAAGAAATGCGCTACCGGTTGCTGCGCTGGGGGCTGAAAGAATTGCCCCAGGCCACAGCTAAGCTCCTGAGAGGACATGGCACCGCTTTAGAACTAGCGATTACCCCGCTGGAGCTGTGGTGCGCCCACGCTCGCACCCAGGGACAAGCCCAAGCCGAGCTATCCGAGACTGCCCGCACCATTACTCGTTTGGGGGAACCCGATTGATGCGAATTTTGATGATCTCCACGACGTTTCCCTACCCGCCGACGCTAGGGGGCACTCAGATTCGCACCTTTTACCTGCTCAAGCACCTGGCCCAGCGCCATGAGGTCACGCTAGTAACGCAGCGATCCGACGAAGTAACGGATGAAGAGGTCGATGCCCTGTCTACCCATGTGGATAAACTAATGTGCTTTCCTCGCCCTACCGCCGCAGACCTTCAGTCAGGGGTAGGAGGAAAAATTAGCCGCTTTGCCCACTTTCTCGCTACGGGCACACCACCCAGCACTACCTACCTGCACACCCCTGCCATGCAGCAGTGGATTGACAACTGGGTAGAGGGCGGCCATTGCGACGCCATTACCTGTGAGCACAGCGTCAACGAAGTCTTCGTGCGCCCCAGCTATCGTCAGCGAGTCAAGAAAGTAGTGGTCGATATCCACAGCTCGCTTTACGGAACTCTGGTCAATCAGCTAGAGACTGGAACGGTGGAGAAGCCGCTGCGCGATCGCCTCAACCTGCCCTTGCTCCGCCGTTACGAACGCCAGTACGCCCAAAAATTCACCAATCTGGTGATCACTACTGAGGAAGACCGACAGTTCTTTGCCCCCATTGCCGGGGCTACTCCCCTGCATGTTGTTCCTAACGGTGTGGATCTGGTGCAGTTTCCCTATCGCCGCACTGACCCCGGCGGCCGCAGTATGGTTTTTGTCGGCGCGATGGACTACATCGCCAACGTAGACACCGCCAAGTACCTGGCCCAAGCCATTTTGCCGCCTCTGCGCCAGCGCTACCCCGACGCCACCCTCTACCTGGTAGGCAACAAGCCCACGTTAGAAGTGCGGGCGTTAGGCAATCTGCCGGGAGTCGTCGTTACCGGACGGGTGCCATCGGTGGCGGAATATCTGCACCGGGCAACGGTGTGTGTGGTGCCCATGCGCATGGGCTTTGGCATTAAGAATAAAACCCTAGAGGCGATGGCGGCGGGGGTGCCGGTAGTCGCGAGCAATCGCGGTCTCGAAGGTCTCGCCGTAGACCAACCCCAGCGGGCGCTGCGAGCCAACACGGTGGATGAGTATGTGGAGGCGATCGGTCAACTCTTCGACCAGCCCGAACTGCGTGCCACCCTATCGGCGCGCGGCCGCGAGCTGATAGAAGACACCTTCACCTGGGAGCGAGCCGGACAAGCCTACGAAGCGGTGTTAAATCCCCAAACTTGAATCTCATCTATATTTCTTAAACATGTCCGAAAGAATCTTTGGCCATATTCCAGGCTATCCAGTTGGTAGTTGGTTTGAGTCTAGAGCCGCATTATCAGAAGCGGGATTGCATCGCCCTCAGGTGGCAGGAATTAGCGGTACAGAAGGCGAAGGAGCCGATTCAATTGTCTTATCTGGAGGATATGAGGATGATGCAGATTGGGGTAACGAAATTGTATACACAGGACATGGAGGAAGAGATCGGGGCACCGGCAAACAAATTACACATCAGAAGCTAAGCCGTGGCAACCTAGCCTTAGCCAAAAGTCGGCTTGCAGGATTACCAGTTCGAGTCATTCGCGGCTCAACGCATAAATCCAATTACTCGCCTCCTCATGGCTATCGCTATGACGGGCTCTACCGGGTGGAAGACCACTGGCAAGAAAGAGGTCGAGCTGGCTATTATATATGGCGCTATCGACTAATCAAAAGCGCCGAAGCTGGGATTGAAGACTCTCAAGCAGCCACTGAAAGTAAAGGCTCTTACTCAGTGCCTCAGAGGCAAGAGACTACAGTTTTGAGAATTGTGCGTGATACTAAGCTGACAAGAAAAATCAAAGAAGCTTACAACTATCACTGCCAGATTTGTAAAATTCGCCTAGAAGGGTCTGCTGGTCCTTATGCAGAAGCCGCTCACATTAGACCATTAGGCATGCCTCATAATGGTTCAGACTCCTTAGACAATTTGCTTTGTCTTTGCCCAAATCATCATGTTTTATTCGACTATGGTGCGTTTGCTATAGCTGATGATCTATCTTTAATAGGAATAGAAGGTAGCTTAACCCTCGTGGATGGTCATTGCCTCGGTCAGGCTAATCTGCGTTATCGCAGAGAGCATTATTTCTTAGGAAGCTAGGTTTAACCCTATGAAGCTCGATCGCATTACCAGCAATCCTTCTCGCATGGATGGTCAGCCCTGCATTCGTAATCTTCGACTTACTGTGCGTCGGGTACTTGAGTTGTTGGCAACCTATTCCGACAGAAACGAGCTACACCAGGAATTTCCAGAGCTAGAGGACGAAGACATTCAGCAGGCTTTGATCTTTGCTGCCTCCTATATAGACGATCGCATTATTGAAATTTCCGATCGCTATGAAACTGTTGCTTGATTAGGGGTTTCCTCGTTCAGCAGTAGGGCTATTGCGCGATGCTGGGGTAAACGCCGTTCACGTAGGCGAAATCGGCATGGCTGAAGCAGATGACGCCGACATCATCTTAATGGCAAAGTTAGAAGACCGGGTTATAGCTACGCTCGACGCAGATTTTCATACCCTGCTAGCTTTGAGTGAAGCCCTATCTCCTTCAGTAATTCGCATTCGCATCGAAAGGCTCCGTGCGCAAGCCCTCACGGATTTGTTGCCAATGACAATTGCTGAGTGCAGTGGGGAGCTTGAACGGGGAGCAGCTATTACAGTTGAGCCAGGCCGAATTCGTACCCGCCGTCTACCTTTGGTACCTAAAATCTAGCCCGTCTGATGGGGTGGCAGTTTAATCTCTCAACAGACTTGCGCCTATTAGGATGATATTGATTCTTCCTGAAGGATGAAAGCCAAACGTTGAACATACAACCTCGCTCACAGCCCATGGTGTCGCAAAAACTTGACCAGCTCAAAACCCTATTCGCCGCGATGGATCGGGCGCTAATCGCCTATTCGGGCGGCATTGACAGCACCCTGGTGGCCAAGGTCGCCTACGACGTGCTGGGCGATCGCGCCCTTGCCGTCACTGCCAACTCTCCCTCGCTCATGCCCGCTGATTTAGAAGAAGCCCAGGTGCAGGCGGCGGCGATCGGCATTACTCACGAAATTGTCGCCACCCACGAGCTAAACAACCCCAACTACGCGGCCAACCCCATCAACCGCTGCTACTTTTGCAAGAGCGAGCTGCACGACACTCTCAAGCCCCTGGCCCTAGAGCGGGGCTACCCCTACGTGGTGGATGGCGTCAACGCTGACGACCTGAGCGACTATCGCCCCGGCATTCAGGCGGCAAAGGAGCGTGGCGCTAGGTCGCCCCTGGCTGAGGTAGGGATCACCAAGTTTGAGGTGCGCGAAATCTCGCGCCTGCTGGGGCTGCCCTGGTGGGATAAACCGGCCCAGCCTTGCCTGAGTTCGCGCTTTCCCTACGGTGAGGCCATCACCCTAGAAAAGCTACGGCGAGTGGGCCAGGCAGAGCTGTACCTGCGGCATTTGGGGCTGCGGCAGCTTAGGGTGCGATCGCAGGCCGACACCGCCCGCATTGAAATTCCTGTCGAAAATATTAAAGAATTTGTAGCTGCCACCGATCTTGAAGCCCTGGTAAAGGCGCTACAAGACTACGGTTTCACCTACGTCACCCTTGATCTAGAGGGCTTTCGCAGCGGTAAGCTAAACCAGGATCTGCCCGCAACTGTCGTTAGCCCCCCAGAACGTTCCAGCCATGACCTATCTGCTTGCCGGTGATATTGGTGGCACCAAAACCATTCTGCGCCTGGTCGAAGCCAGCGAACCCAGTCCATCGACCCCGGTAATTCTCAAAAACGAGTTTGAGCGCACTTACTCCAGCCAGGCTTACCCCGACCTAGTGCCCATGGTGAAAGAGTTTTTGCACCAGGCCGCCGTGGACTCCGGGCATACCTACGCGCCTAAGCGAGCCTGCTTTGCGATCGCCGGGCCAGTTGTAGACAACACCTCCAGCCTGACCAACCTGGCCTGGTCGCTGGAGGGCGATCGCCTCCAGATCGAACTCGAACTCGACCGGGTGGAGCTGATCAACGACTTTGAAGCTGTTGGCCACGGGGTCTTTGGTCTCGCGGCCGAAGACATCCACACCCTGCAAGCGGGCGACCCTGATAGCAATGCCCCAGTGGCCATCATTGGCGCGGGCACCGGCCTGGGTCAGGGGTTTGCCCTAGCCACGAGCGGGCGTCCCTTAGTGTTTCCGTCTGAAGGGGGGCACGCCGACTTCGCGCCCCGCTCAGAGCTGGAGTTCCAGCTGATGCGCTACCTGCTCGATAAGCACCAGATCTCGCGCGTGTCGGTGGAGCGGGTGGTGTCGGGCCAGGGCATTGTGGCGATCTATCAATTTTTGCGCGATCGCGAGTTCGCCACCGAAACTCCAGAGATCGCTGAAGCGATCGCCGCTTGGGAACGCCAAACAGGCCTCTCCACCAAAACCGTTGACCCCGGCGCCGTCATCGCCCAGGCCGCCGTGGGCTGCCGCGATCGCCTCTCCCACAAAGCCATGGAAATTTTTGTCTCCGCCTACGGGGCCGAGGCAGGCAACCTCGCTCTCAAACTGCTGCCCTACGGTGGCCTCTACGTGGCCGGGGGCATCGCCGCCAAAAACCTCGACGCTATGACTGCCGGAGCTTTCCTCGAAGCCTTTACCCACAAGGGCCGCGTCAGCCCTCTGCTCGATCGGGTACCGGTTCACATTGTGCTCAACCCTCAGGTGGGCCTGATTGGAGCTGCCTTGCGCGCCGCTGCCCCGTTAGTCAATTCCTGAGGTTGCCCTCGGGGCGATAAAATCAAGCATGCAGTGCATCCGTTTGTGAGGTATGGCAGGTCATAGCAAGTGGGCCAACATCAAGCGCCAAAAGGCGCGGGTCGATGCCGTCAAGGGCAAAGTCTTCGCTAAGATGTCGCGGGAAATCATTGTGGCGGCACGCCAGGGGGGTGACCCGGCGGGCAACTTTCAGCTGCGCACGGCGATCGATAAGGCGAAGGCAGCAGGGGTGCCCAACGACAACATCGATCGCGCGATCGCCAAAGGTTCCGGCAACCTCAGTGCCGACAATAGCTTCGAGGCCATCCGCTACGAGGGCTACGGCCCCGGCGGCGTCGCCATCCTAATCGAAGCCCTCACCGACAACCGCAACCGCACCGCCGCTGACCTGCGCGCTGCCTTCAGCAAGAGCAACGGCAACCTGGGCGAAACCGGCTGCGTCGGCTGGATGTTTGATCAGAAAGGCGTCGTCACTATCGTCCACCCCGGCGACGAAGAAACCCTGCTCGAAGCCGCCATGGAGGCCGGGGCCGAAACCTACGAACTCACCACGGTGCTAGGTCGTCGCGACGAAGAAATTCCCGCCGCCGAGCTATTCTGCGCCCCTGCCGATCTGGAGACCTTCGACACCAGCCTCAAAGCCCAGGGGTTGACTGTCCAACAGGCAGAGCTCCGCTGGCTACCCAGCAATACTCTGGTTGTCGATGACCCCGACCAGGCCCGCCTACTGGTCAAACTGATGGATGCCCTCGAAGACCTCGACGATGTGCAATCCGTCACCGCCAACTTTGATATGGCCGAGGAGTTGATGGATGCGATCGCAGCCTAGAAGGTGAAGGGTTGAAGCAATTGGAGGGATGAGGAAGCGCCCCTACTGGAATGGCTCAATAGGCATTATTTGCCCAAGACTGGGCATGTTTTAGAAGCAGGCTACGGTTAAAGCCGCTGCGATCACCTCAGAGCTAATTTCTTAAGTCGGCCAGGATCTCCTGATATCAAGGCTTTCACAGTTCTAGACCTGCCGGACAAGTAAAGCCCAGAAAACCTTGATGTACAAGGGATTGAGTGTCCTTAAGATTCCCTTTAGAAATTAGCTCTTACCATGTCAGACTCTTTAGAGCCAAAAACCATTACCATTCCCCAGAGGCGTGCAGACCTCTATCAGTTTTTGCTCGACATTCCTGGCGGCCAATTTGAGGCAGTCTTGTTTGACCTCAATCCGCCTAGAGCGAATATACCGCCATCTAATGCTGCTCGGAGCGATCGAGTCTCTGCCCTAATGACCTGGGTAGAAAGCCCGAGTGCTGGTCCAGGGATTGAAGTATTGAGAGCATCGCTAGACTACGTCCTCAATACGCTTTCTGGATCTCAAGGAACAAAGACACTGTTTACCCCATCGCACCAAGCTGGAGGACAAAACATCAATAGCCGTTCAGCACAGCAGTTACAAATCAAGTCACGGTTCAAGTCACCTATTTTTTGGATACTGATTTTGCTCTACTTCTCTCTTTTTCTTGGGGCATACAAAATCTTGCCTCTTATCTGGCACCAAAAAGTCTTAAACCCTCTCGAAATGCCACATCAAAAGCAATAAAATGGGATATTAATTGGAATACAATAAAAAATTACTTTTTATACAAATGACATTCGACCAACCTGAAACATCTATCCGACGCATGCAAATGCTCTTCGACTGCCTTGGGCTTAATTGGCGGCTTACACAACAATTCTTGTGTCCATGCAGCAAATACTCCCGAAAGCACGAAGATAGGGATTAATTCTATATTAAAACCATGAAAACTTTAACTTCAAATATTACATCTAGCTGAAGTATTAACAATTAAAACAACATTTTTTCTTAACATTTTCTTGATTTGTGGAACGCTGATGGTATTTCAGTTTTACCTGGAATTGACATGATCGCAATTATCTATAAACAATATTTCTGTGCTTTCTGAAGAGTCAAAATTTCTGTAGCGATTTGTCTCAGGAGGACTGAGTATTGCCTATTAAATTAATCTGATGACTAGCAGATTTCTAGGCCAGTTTGGACAAATGCCAATGCAAATTTTTCATCTTTGTGAGTAATGGTCTTATAAATCGTGGGACAATTGTGGGCATCACTCACTCTGCAAAGCTATAAAGCCGAAACCAATGAGCGTACTGACAAAATTTCCATCTAAACGCAGCGGAGAAACGGCGGACTTAGGCACAGTGACAACACCAATCGATTCACCCAAGGCATTGAAGACTTCGAGAAGGTAGCCCTCTTCGCTACCTTCTAGGTCGGGAACGGTGTCAATAAGGGTGGCGGGATCATCCTGCTTTAGTTTGTAGTCTGGAAAGTCTTGATTGAGAGAGACTCGGCTGTAAAGAAGTACAGAGATATCATTCATCGTTTTGGCTTTAGAGCAACAAACTCATACTGCTGCTATCTGATGGTTCCCGCTAGCTTAGGCTCAACCATTTTCACAGTCACCTACCTGCCAAAAAACTCTAGGCGCAGTAAAAAAGGTGATTTCGGGGCTCATCCCATCTCCTCACCCTGCGGAAACCTCAAAAACCCTATAGATTAGAGAAATAGGGAAACACAACGGAAAAGGCGAGGACACCCACATGCGGGTATTGTTAATGACCGGTAAAGGCGGCGTCGGCAAAACCTCCGTCGCAGCCGCCACGGGCCTGCGCTGCGCAGAACTGGGCTACAAAACCCTGGTACTGAGCACCGATCCCGCTCACTCCCTGGCTGACAGCTTTGATATAGACCTAGGCCACGAGCCTCGCCTAGTGCAGCCCAACCTGTGGGGCGCAGAACTCGACGCCCTGATGGAACTCGAAGGCAACTGGGGCGCGGTGAAGCGCTACATCACCGACGTGCTTCAGGCTCGCGGGCTAGAGGGCATTGAGGCCGAAGAGTTAGCCATTCTCCCTGGTATGGATGAAATCTTTAGCCTGGTGCGCATGAAGCGCCACCACGACGAAGGCGAGTATGACGTACTGATTATCGACTCGGCCCCCACTGGCACCGCCCTGCGCTTGCTCAGTCTGCCTGAGGTGGCGGGCTGGTACATGCGCAAACTCTACAAACCCTTCCAGGCTGTTTCCGAAGCCCTGCGACCTCTGGTGCAGCCCTTCTTTCGCCCAGTCGCGGGCTTTAACCTACCCACCAAAGAGGTGATGGATGCCCCCTACGAATTTTACGAGCAGCTGATTGAGCTAGAGAAGGTGCTTACCGACGCGGGCACCACCTCCGTACGTTTGGTCACCAATCCCGAAAAAATGGTGATCAAAGAATCGCTGCGAGCCCATGCCTACCTCAGCCTCTACAACGTCGGCACCGATTTGGTGATCGCCAACCGCATCATCCCTGAAGAAGTGCAGGACCCCTTCTTCCAGCGGATGAAGGAAAAGCAGCAGCAGTATAGGCACGAAATTCATGAGAACTTTCATCCGCTGCCGGTGAAAGAGGCGCCCCTATTTGCCGAAGAACTGTGTGGCTTAGAATCTCTCCAGCGCCTCAAAGAAACCCTCTATACCGACGAAGACCCCACTCAGGTCTACTACAAAGAGACCACCCTGCGCGTGGTGCAAGAGGAAGGCAGCTACAGCCTGGAACTCTATCTGCCTGGCATTCCCAAGGACCAGATTGAGCTGAGCAAGTCGGCAGACGAGCTGAATGTGCGCATCGGCAACCACCGCCGCAACTTAGTGCTGCCCCAGGCTTTGGCGGCCCTGCAACCCGCTGGGGCCAAGATGGAAGACGACTACCTGAAGATTCGCTTTGCCAGTGCCGGCTAGGGAGCAGACCGGACAAAGCAGCGATCGCCGACATCGTAGGAGCGCAGGTTGGGGGACTGGCTAAATTCCATTTCCTCGTACCCCAGCCTGTGCAGCAGTCGTATACTCCTGTCGTTAGCTGGGTGCACCGTCGCCCACCATACAGTTTGGGGGGCGGCAGTTGCCAAGTAATCATGCCACCAGAGCATGGCTTCAAAGGCTAATCCTTTTCCCCACCAAGCTTCGCCAAACATATAGGCTACCTCTCCCCACTCGCCGTACCCAGTTGCCTCAAGGCGTCCAATCGCTGGAGCTGAAAGGGTTTTCAGCCGTACAGCTACATTGAACCATCGCTCATTAGCTAAATCCACGGGTCCCCTCGCTCGGTTGGCGTATTCTTCTCTGAGGTCTGCGCGACTTGGCAGACTTGCAGGCGAATCGATAAAAGCCAGAACCGAGGGAGTGACTAAAATCGAGAAGAGCTCGTCGGCATGGGCCGCAGTCAGTGGCTCAAACCATAGGTTCCTGCTTTGCATCAGGGGCATAGCTGGTTGCTTGGTGCGCCCCTCCATTATTGCAACTTGGTCTGGCGATCGCGGGGCTGCTGTCCTATAGCTTTCCTATCCCATTGACTTGTGTTAGTGGGCACTATTTGTGCTGGTTTGGTAATATCCCTGGCAGGGATAGCCTCTGAGCCATACTCTATATAAATAAAGTGAGCCAAACTGTAGCGCTGGCCAGCTGCGTTATGTTTTAGCTAACGTAGCGGTTGCTTTAGCACCAAGAACCGTTAATTGCAGGCAATAACACCCCATGAGCCAAAGACCCAACGGACACAGTGAGTTTGAACGCGACCGAGAACTCATTCACAACCAGGAGGTCTATCGTCTCAGGCAGGAGCACGATCGGTTGAAGGCAGCCCAACGACGGGCTCGGTTGGCCTGGGTGCGCAACTCTATTGTGCTGCTGGTCGGGGCGTTAGAGGTGCTGCTGGCGCTGCGGTTGTTTTTGCGGCTGTCTAGCGCTAACCCCAACAACCCCTTTGCCCAAACCATTTATACCTTGTCAGAACCGTTCATGCGGCCGTTCTCGACTCTCTTTATCAGCCCCACCAGCGCTGACGCCACTCAGATTTTTGATCTCAACAACTTAATTGCCATGGCCATCTATGCCCTGCTGGGGGGCCTGGCGATCGCCCTAGTCAACTACCTCCAAGGCCCAGGCTTCCAAAATCGTTAGCAGTGTTCATCGCCAAAGGTTGGCATAGCGGGCGCTAGGCATCCAGCTTGCCGCCTACAAACGGGGTGCTCCACGTTGCCCAATTTTCTTTATTAAAAGGCGATCGCCAGCGGCAAATTAGCTCTTGCTCCAGCCTCTGACGAGCCTTGCGATCGCAGTCGGCGTGGAGCCAAAAGCCAATGTTCACCGCTACGGGCAGCTGGTGAACCCGGTGGGCTTCCACGTAGCTGAGAATGTAGCGCTTGCAGTCGTGAACCCCTTTCCAGCGCTGGTTTGACTTGACTGTTTCGCCCACGTAGAGCAGCACCGCCGCGTCGTGATCGACCACAAAATACAGGGCGGGCACCCCCGACTCTTGAAACTGCCCCCGCCAAAACTCAGCGTTGCGGGGCGGCAGGGTAAAGGGGTCAATCGTGTCCGCAGACGAAATATCAGCTACCTCAAACAGCGTCCCTTGTACCGACGGATCAGACTTGACGGTAGCCTGAAACTGGGCCACCCGCTGCTTCCAGCCCTGGAGTTCGTCGGCTAGCATGGTCGATCCCGCCGGACGGTTGTAGGCCCAGGACAGATCCGCCGCCCGCAGATCGGTATCGGAGAGCAGGGAGGGCTGATAGTCGGAGGGCATGGGGCTACCGGTAGCGGTTATGGCTTTTGATGATAGTGCATAACCCCACCGATAGCGTTGGTGGCAAAGCGCCTACAACCGCGATCGCAACGTTTCTGGCCCAATATCCTCCACGGTGTAGCCCTCGGGATAGCTGCGAATGGATTGATCGACAAAGAAATCGGGCTCGGTGCGCGGCGGCAGGCGACGCAATAGGCGACTGCGAGCTTTGAGGGCGGTGCTGGCCAACTGCTGCACCGCCACCGGCACCGGCTGCCATCCCAGCGCCGCTAGCAAGGGCGGGTCGAGCAGGCAGGGCAGACCCCAGTTCACCACCGGCCGGGTGACAGCCGGGAACCAGGACAGCAGCATGTGGCGGGTAGCGTCGGCGACTCGCTGGTTGGTGAGGGCATAGGCAAAATGCTCAGACTCAAACTCGCGGTTAAACTGCTCAAACGCCTCATAGGTTGGTGGAATGTCTTGAAGGCCCATGCGATCGCCAATCGCCCGCCAGAAATAGTAGCAGGCCAGTCGCTCTTGCTCGCAGAAAGGCCGCCAGCCGAAGCGATCGCACCACCGAATTGGCTCATACACAAAGGTTGAGAGTACGTAGAGGAAGTCGTGGTTGCTAATGGCGTAATGGCGGTGAATGGCATTCATGCGTTGAATAAATGCGGCGCCTCGGGGGCTATCGTAGCCGTGCTTGAAAGCTTCAGACACCACAATACCGGTGTCGTCGTAGCGCTTTTGGGCGTGGTGGCGAAACTCACCAGTTTTATCCAGCAGCGCCGACACGCTGGGGATGCAAAATGTCCGCAGCAGGGCAACTTCCAGGGCGCGGGTCACATCCCAGGGGAATTCGTAGCCCGCCAGCAGGCAGCAGATTTCGGAGTGGTCGCGCTCGGGGTCGAGGCTTTGGATGTGGCGTAGGGTGGCGTAGCGATCCATAAGTCGTTGGGCGTCTGGGATTAGGAGGTGGCCTGGGAACGACTTTTCCAATGGTGGGCAGTGCCCACCCTACGGCAGCGCAGATCCTAAAATTCGATGCCCGGCTGGGCTTTAATTCCCTGCTCGCGGAAGGGGTGCTTCACTAGGGTCATCTCCGTCACCAGGTCGGCTTGGTCGATCAGCGCCTGGGGTGCGCCTCGCCCGGTGAGAATGACGTGGGTCATTTCCGGCTTTTCAGCTAGCCCCGCCACCACTTGATCAACGCTCAAAAAACCGTGCTTGAGGGCAATGTTAATTTCGTCGAGCAGAATGGTTTTGTACTCGGGGTTACGAATGTAAGAAAGAGCTGTTTCCCAAGCGGTTTGGGCGGTCTGGGTGTCGCGATCGCGATCCTGCGTATCCCAGGTAAACCCTTCGCCCATAGCCTGGAAGGTGAGCTGGTCGCCAAACCGCTCCAGCACTGCCTTCTCCGCCGGTTCCCATGCGCCTTTGATAAACTGCACGATCGCTACTTTGTAGCCATGGCCGAGGGAGCGCAGCACCATGCCCAGAGCGGCGGTGGTTTTGCCCTTACCGTTGCCGGTGTTGATAATCACCAAACCCTTTTCAACATTGCGCTCGGCGATGCGCTGCTGCTGCACCTCCTGGCGACGCTGCATTTTGCGGCGATACTGCTCCTCTGACAGGTTGGCCGCTTCGGATTCTTGGTTGAGGGCAGCGGCGGTGGCGTCGAGGCGATCGGTAGGTTGAGTCATAGAGCGACGTGGTGAAGAAAGGGCACAGGCGTGGCCCGTCTGAGATTTGCTGAGGGCGGGCGATCGCTGCTCTGCCTATCCTAAGGGTTTGGCGCGATCTCTAGGCACAAAAGCCCGAGCATCGTTTCAATGCCCTCAACAGATGTTAGAATGGTGCAGCCTAAGGGCATGTAGCTCAGTGGATAGAGCACTAGATTCCGGTTCTAGGGGTCGCAGGTTCGAATCCTGCCATGCTCGTTTCTCATATAGCAAGGGTTTTACCCGCTCCGTAGCCTCTCCCTCTTGCGGAGGCTGCGGAGTTTTAAGCTTAGACTCTGTCCAGTTTTATTTCGTAGGGGTAAGACCAGCCCATTCTGAGGCGCATCTACCTAAGGATGCTCCTTTGTAACGGTTGCGGTCTGTTTTAGTATCTCTAGGCCGGTCTTTGTCGGACTACATACATTTAGCGCTCGCCAAGTAGCAAATAAAGCTTGATTGGTGACTTTACAAGCTTGATTAATAACCAATTTGTGAAGTTGTGAATGCGATCGCGGTAGTCGTTACAGCATTGATGGAAGTAACTGTGACTTGTAGCAGCATCAGAATCATGCCGCAACGCTGAGGAAGTTGCTCAGGCACCTGAGGGACAGAAAAAAGCCGTCTAATAGGATGTAGCTTGCATCCTATTAGTCTTGCGTAACGAACCAGCCTAACCCCTTGTTGAGTTATCCGCCTAAACCATGGTAGAAACCACCCCATCAATCAGCCTTTAGATCAAGACCATCGTGAATTTGGCTATCTAGAATAAAGCTTGTATGCCTTTCTAGATTAACTTGCCATGAGTTTGCGCGATCGCTTCAGCCAGATTAGCGGACAGACCCGCTTTGTTGTGTGTCGCATTTTTGTGCATCTCTCAGGCAGAGAAGTAGCACCACTCTTGGGTGTGCTTAATCAAACGGCACGTGAGGCGATCGATTCAGAAGGTGATATGCAAGTGTTGGGCGATCAACTCGTGCGGGTTTGTGAAAGCTTGCTGGAGTACGAAACTTTTTGGCAATCGGCAGCCAATGAGGGAGATGTTCTTTGGGATGAAGGTGACGCTGGAGATTATGTCAATGAGTTATTTACCGACTCGGCTGGACGTTATGGCAGCGAAGTAGGCTCTGACTCCAGTAGAAGTGAGGATTTCGCCATTCCTGTGACACAAAATGTGGTTGTCATGCTCACAGTCGCCTCTGAAGGCGAAGTGCCCGAACTAGAAACTAATCTAGCCGACGTCACTGCATTAAAAGCAGGTTTAAAAGCTCTAGTCAACCTAAATTACAGGGGGACTTTAAGAGCGATTCAGATACATTTTTCTCCTGCACAACTGGGAGACCAACTCACATCAGACCAACTGATTGAAAACTTTCCTGAACTCATTCCGCTCTAGGTTTTCTGATTCACAATGCTTCTCCCTTAACTACAATGATGCGTAAACTTTCTGCTTCTTTATTAGCCTTAACCCTAGTGTGGTCGTCGGTTGGTTGCACTAGCCTAGTAGGCTACTCCACTTCGCAACCAGCACCACAGCCTCCGCAAGAAACAACTGCCCCTGCTGCTGCTGCTAGCTCAATCACAGACGGGGCTTATCCTGTGCAGCAAGCTACCTACGACGACAGTTCGGGTGAATATAGCCTAATGTTGCTTAACACTGCGCCTGGGCAGTCGATGTTTCGCAGCGCCAATTTGCCGTTGGCACAATTAACCAACGAAGAAATTTCTGCGGGCAAATCAAGTGAACTGCGCGTTGAAAACGGACAACCTGCGCTGTATCTAACACCCGATTTTCGAATCGAATATGTTCACAACGTCACTGCCACTCAAACCGATCCGCAGACTGGACAGGAAGAAGTCGTCATTGTTCGTCGAGAGCCAAGCTTTTGGACGCCATTTGCAGGAGCGCTAGCGGGTCAGGCGATCGGCAGCTTACTCTTCCGTCCGCAGTACTACATGCCGCCAGTTTATCGGCCGGGTGTAGCACTGGTCGGCCATGGCGGCTATGGACGAAGCTACAGCGAAGCCGTGTCGCATTATCAGTCGCGCCACCAAGCACCTCCCGCTGAATATCGAAACCGTCAGTATCGAGCCAGTGGTAGGCTACGCTCGCCTGGTAGCACTGCCCCACGCGTTAACACCAATAGACCTTCAGGCAATGGCGTCGGCAACAGCAATCTGCGACGCAATAACCGTCGGAATGAGCGTGCCCGGCCTTCAGGCGGCAGTTTTGGTAGTTCACCACGTCGTCAGGCCCCTCGCCGTAGCCCTGCCAGATCTGGCAGACGGCGGTAACAGCTTAGTGATGCCTACAGAAGGTAAGCGTCAGGTACGGTGGTCGTTGCAGCCTTGACGGGGATGACTGCGGTAGCGGGATAGGTAAGGGGGGCAATAGTCGAAGACTGGCCCAGCTGGCCAACGCAGATCCCACTTGCTAAAACGTTCTCAACGTGAGGTGTTAAGGCCGAGTTAGGGCGATTTTTCGGACGGCGGCAGCACTGATGCCTGCGATCGCCCCCCAAACCACAGTCGCTACCAGACTGAGGACAACAGCCCAAGTATCAGTCGAGTAGTCGGTAATGTCGCCGCCACTCAGCCCAATCATGCGGTTGAGTGGCACCACAACCAGCGCCAGATAGACCAACCCAACCGTGCCACCGCCTAGGGCTGCCCCTCTGGCCAATCGCCGCGTCGTGCCGCCTAAGGCACCCCCTAGTCCTCCTAGCCCAGCGGATAGCCCAAAAAATATCCAGGCCGGGTATGACAACACCAGGGCAGGCAAACTAACGCCCGCGTGATTTCGAAAAAACGGCCCACCCCAGTTGAATACGTAGTAAAAAAAGAGCACCGCAATGAGATATTGACCGACGGCACCTACCACAGCTCCGACCACGCTGCCCAACCAGGGGTGTTTGCGGCCTGCTGAAACCTGTTTTCCCATGGTGTTTAGCTCAAAGGGTAGGTATGAGACTCCCAATAGTCGAGCCGGTGCGGTTGACTAGGCCAGCTGAGATTGACGATTACTTCAGGCTCAGCGCCAGGGATTGTTTTACAGCGGTAGTGATCGCAGCAATGGCTAGAGCGGGCGCGATCGCTCCGATTTGCGGCTATCCCACGACAGCTCTAAGGCTTTGCGAAAGTCATCCATAGCCAGGGCAGCCCCATGGCCCAGACGAATATTAGTGTGGCCGCGCCCGATATAGGCCTCGGCTAGGGAGGGGCTGATATCAATGGCGCAGTTGAAGTCGTCGAGAGCTAGCTCCCACTCGTCAAGAAAGTAAAGGGCGTAGCCGCGATCGCAGTATGCCATGGCATCACTCTCGTTTATCTCTAGGGCGCAGTCAAAATCAGCGATCGCCGCTGGATAGTCTTCTTGGCGGCTAAACACGCGGCCTCGGTTAGCCAAGATGCGACCGCTGTGGGGGTTAAAGCGCAGAGCCAGAGTGTAGTCGGCGATCGCCCCCTCCATGTCGCCCACCTGGGCCCGTAGCAGCCCCCGGCTGTCATACAGGTCGGCCAGGCGAAAGCGCAAGTTGAGGGGGGTGTCTTCGCTCAGGGTGGCGTCGGGGCTGTCGAGGGCCAGGCCCACCAGAGTTTGGTTGTAGGAGCGGTCTTGCAGCTCGGGGTTAAGCTCTAGCACCGTGGTGTAGTCGTCGATTGCCCCTTGAAAATCGCCCAGCTCGTGGCGCAGCATACCCCGGTTGATGTAGGCCTCGGCATAGTCAACCTGGCAATCGAGGGCGCGGTTGATGTCGAGGGTAGCCTGGTAGGTGTTGCGCAGTTGAAAATAGGCCACCGCCCGGTAATTGTAGGCTTCGGCGTGGTGAGGCTGGCTCTGCAACAGCCGAGAAAAGTCGGCAACAGCAAACTGGTAGGCTTCGCGGCGGTGTTCGGCCAGGGCGGCCAGGGCCCCCTGTTTGAGGTAGGCCAACCCTCGCCACAGCAAAATTTTGGCAAACTTAGGCTGCTCGGCCAGCACCACCGAAAAGTCTGCGATCGCCCCGCCGTAGTCTTCTAAATCGAGCTTGATGCGGCCCCGGTTGCCGTAGGCTTTCACCGAAGTCGGCTGGAGTTCGATAGCCCGATCCAGGTCTCCCAGGGCCTCGCTTAGCTGACCCACCAGCCGATAGACGCTGCCCCGGTTGATGTAGGCATTGGTGAAGGTCGGCTCTAGGCGCAGGGCCGCCGAAAAGTCGTCGATCGCAGCCCCATTGCGACCCAGATCGCGGTGGGCACAGCCCCGGTTGTAAAAGCCCTTAGCACAGGTTTGATCTAAAGCAACGGCTTGAGAAAACTGGGCGATCGCCGCCTCAAAATAGCCCAACCGGGCTTGCTCAATACCGGCTTTGAGAAGGTCGCTAAGCTGACGGGCTTGGGTTGTCATAGGCCTGCCGGGGAATTCAACACTGCACGGTGTAAATCGAATCTGGGCAATGCTCTTGCCGATGCCCCTGAGCCCCAAAGCTAATTCTCATTATGCCCCATTGAGTCAACCGTGGGGGTACTCAAACCGTCGCCTGACGCAGCGCCTGCACCGTGGCCACCACCCCAGCTGCCACCTGGTCGATCTCAGCAGCGGTAGTAAACCGCCCCAGGCCAAAACGCAGCGAGGCGTAGGCCAGCCCATCCTCCCGCCCCAGGGCCTTGAGCACGGGGGAAGGGGCGGTGCTGGCGGTGCTACAGGCCGCCCCTGATGACAGCGCCACAATTCCCCGCAGCCCCAGCAGCAGCGCCTGACCATCGACCCCCTCAAAGCTGACATTGAGGTTACCGGGCAGTCGCAAATTGGCATGGCCGTTGAGATGCATTCTGCCCAAAGGTTGCAAGCTGTCCCACAGGCGCTGGCGCAGTGCGATCAGCCGAGCAGATTCTTCTTCCATTTCGGCTAGACCTAGCTCCACTGCCTTGGCAAATCCTACGATTTGGGGCGGGTATAGGGTGCCCGATCTGAGACCCCGCTCGTGACCGCCGCCATGGAGCTGCGGAGCCAGAGGCACCCTTGGTCGTCGCCGCACGTAGAGAGCACCGATGCCCTTGGGGCCGTAGACCTTGTGGGCCGTCAGCGACAGCAGATCTAAATTCATGGCCTCTACGTCGAGGGGAATTTTGGCGATCGCCTGGGCCCCATCGCTGTGGAAGAAGACGTTGCGATCGCGGCACCGCGCCCCAATCTCGGCCAGGGGTTGCAGCACCCCAATCTCGTTGTTAGCCGTCATCACCGACACCAGCACGGTATCGTCGCGAAAAGCTTTCTCCAAAGCATCGAGATCCAATAGCCCGTCGGGCCGCACCGGCAAGTAGGTAACCTCAAAGCCCAAAGATTCGAGATACCGGCAGGGGTCGAGCACAGCGCTGTGCTCGGTCTGCACCGTAATAATGTGTCGCCCCCGGCTAAAGCAGGCTTCGGCGATACCCTTAATCGCCAGGTTGTTGGCCTCGGTGGCCCCGCTGGTAAAGACGATCTCTTCAGGGCTGGCGTGAATAGCGGCGGCAAGGGTTTCCCTGGCCTTCGTCACTGCCGCCTCGGCCTCCCACCCGTAGGCGTGGGTAAGGCTAGCGGGGTTGCCAAAGTGCTCGGTGAAGAACGGCAACATCGCCTCCACCACCCGCAGATCTACCGGGGTTGTGGCATGGCAGTCGAGATAAATCGGTCGATGTACCATAGGCCCTATGAATACTCCCAGTCACCTAATTCTCAACCTGGCCCTGCTGCGTCGCCCGGAGGCTCCGGCGATGACCTGGCCGATCTTGATCGGTGCGCTGATTCCCGATGCGGCCATGTTTGTATTCTACGGCTGGGCTCGTCGGCAGGGTTTACCCGAGCAAACTATCTGGGGCGAGGCCTACTACAGCCAGCCCTGGCAGGCCATCTTTGCCGTGGGCAACTCCATTCCTCTAGGGCTGCTAGGGGTAGCGCTAGGCTATAGCCTCAGGCGGTCGTGGTTCGGCCCCTCGATCGGGTTTTTGGGAGCCAGCATGGTGCTGCACCACCTAGCCGACCTACCCCTGCACCACGACGATGCCCACCAGCATTTTTGGCCCCTCAGCTCGGTGCGCTTCATGAGCCCCGTCTCCTACTGGGATGTGGATCACTTCGGCCGTTTGGGGGCCACGATAGAACTGGTGCTGGTGCTAATCGCCAGCGCCTACCTGCTGCCCCGGCTCAGCTCTAAGTTTAGCCAAGGACTGCTAGGAATCACGGTGGCGCTGACCGCTGTGGCCTACGGTGCACTGGTGCTCGTGCCCTTAACCTAGTACCGAGGTTGAAACACCTGGTACTGATTGCGGCCAGCATCTTTAGCGGCGTAGAGAGCTTGGTCAGCGATTTCTAAAATGGCCTCGGCTGAGCTATCGGGGCTAGGTCTGACGGTGGCAATTCCAAAGCTGAGGGTGATGGTGTCGCCGCTGGGGCTGGCCCCGTGGGGCAGAGCGAGGGTTTGCAGGTGATGGCGCACCAGCTGCACCACGCGAATGGCCCCGGCGGTATCGGTATCGGGCAGCACCAGAGCAAATTCTTCACCGCCGTAGCGGGCGGCCAGGTCAGCGGGGCGACGAACGCCGAAGCGCATGGCGCTGGCAATTTCTACCAGACATTGATCTCCCGCAGCGTGGCCGTAGGTGTCGTTGTAGGGTTTGAAATAATCGACATCGGCCAGCACCACGCTCAGCGGTTTGCGCTCTCGAGCCAGCCGCTGCCACTGCTGACTGAGGTATTCATCGAGCCAGCGGCGGTTGGCGAGCTGCGTGAGGCTGTCTACCTTAGCGATGCGATCGAGCTCTTGGTTAGCCGCCTGAAGCTGGTGATAGAGCTCGGCCTGGTGCAGGGCCGTATTGAGCTGATCAGCGAAGTGTTGCAGCATGTTGGCTTCAAAGGGCTGCCACTGCCGATGTTCGCCGCAGGCATGGACCACTAAAATGCCCCACAGGGGATGGCGATCGCCCCCAAAGGGATGGGCAATGGGCGCAATCATCGCCGACTCAACCCCAACAGTCGAGAGAAACGTAGTCAGGTCAGGTGGCCAGGGCTCTGCCGCCATGTCATTGATGATGTAGGGCTGCCACGTATATAGCCTCTCCAGGTAGGCCGCAGGCAGCGGCCCCGACGGAATCATGCTGTCGGTGATGGTGACGTACTCGGGGTTGGTCGCCTGCTGGGCAATGCGGCGATCGCCATTGGCCAAGATCTGAAAAATCACCGCTCGGTCGGCACTAAACACCGTTTTAACGCCGGCTACTGTAGCACCCAAAATAGTTTCCAGATCGAGACTTTCGCGCATGCGCGCCGTCAGCATGCGCAGCAGTTGCTCTTGCCCCACTCGGCGGCTGAGGGTAGCCTCAGTAGCCTGGAGGCTGGCCTGCAACTGCCGGCGCTCTGTGCAGTCTTCGGCCCAGCCCACCATGTAGCGGGGTTGATTTTGGTCATCGTTGACCACTTGCACATGGGCTTGCACCCAGCGCACGTCGCCGTTGGGGCGCACGATGCGATACTCCCGCCGCACGGAATTGCCTTCAAACTGTCGGCCCAGGGAGGCCTGCACCTGAGGCAAATCGTCAGGATGTATCTGCCGGAGCCACAGGCCAGGATCGCTGTAGAGCAGTGCGGGAGCATGGCCCCAAATGCGTTCGTAGGCGGCGCTGACGTACAAAAACTGGCCAGACACCGCATCGCGAATAAACAAAACCTGCTCAACGTGATGGGTAAAGAGATCAAACAGCTGTTCAGTTTGGCTACGGACCGAAAAGGCTTGGAGCTGCTGTTGCAGTCCGTGTTGGTAAACGCTTTGGCCAAGGTGACGCGCCGCATGCACTAGCAAATCACAGCTCGATGAGTTCCACGGGCGGGGGCTGCGGCAGTGGTGGGCAATGAGCAGGCCCCACAAGTGAGGCCCTGCGAATATTGGAACTGCCAAGTTGGCCTGCACCTGTAGGCGACTCAGCAATTCGGCGTAGCAGGAGTCAAGGGTGCTGTGCTGCACATCCGCCACCAGGATCAGTTGGCCCCGGCGATAGCGATCTTCCTCGCTGCTGGCAAAGCAGGATTCATTGATCCGCTCGCCCTGCAAAGGCTGCCAAGGGGCAACCACCGACTCAGCGATGACAAAGCCATCCTCGGGAGACAACACCTGATAAATCACCACCCGATCGGTATCGAGGAGCGATCGCAGCCGCTCTGCCCCCTGCTGAAGCAACGCCTCTAGCCCACCGCCCGCTGCCGACGCTTCGCAGATTGCAGTCACTATGTCTAGAATCTGCGATTGACTAATATCGGGCTGGGGGAGGGATTGGCGCGTCATGCGTCAGACATAGCAAGAGAGAAGCAATTACGTTTGGCAAGCTATTACTCACCACACCCGCCTTCGACCTTGGCCGCTGCACAGTGGGGCTCACCCATTAGCTATACAGAAGCCCCTAACGCTATTCCCGACTGCTGCTCATTGGAGAAAGCTCAGCTCGAGCCGGAGAAACAATTTTTCTAACCTAGTCTAAAAGTCATGCCCTGACTGAATACCAGACTTGCTCTACCCTGCGCTAAAGCTAAAGCATTCCACTACCAAAAAGGCACTTAATCGAGACAATTTAACTTCAAATTAAGGCACAGTAGCTAAAAACAGCCTGGGTAAGCCTACCGAGATCTCAAATATGGCTCATGTCTAGCGCATTCTACCCTTTCTCGAGGTTTTGGGCATCCGAGCCCGATCGCCGCAGGGGAGAATCACCGACGCAACCCAGCCCCTGACTCAAAAAAATATTGCAGAATGTAAAGAGAAATGGTTTACCACCGGGACTAGCCCATGACATCCCTTGCGATCGCTCCCCAGTCTACGGGTCTCACTGCCGCCTTGCCCGCCGGTGGCCCCGATCCCGCCCGGTTCGATTGGGCCGAGGCCTGGTACCCCGTTGCCTATGTAGAAGACCTTGACCTGGTGCAGCCCACCCGCTTCACCCTGCTCGACCGAGGCATCGTCATTTGGTGGGATGCCAAGGGTCAGGCCTGGCGCGTGTTTGAAGACAAATGCCCTCACCGCCTCGCCCCCCTATCCGAGGGCCGGGTGAATGAATCTGGTGAGCTAGAGTGCCCCTACCACGGTTGGACATTTTCCGGCGATGGTGCCTGCACCTATATTCCTCAGCAGGCGGCTGAGGCCAAGGCCCAGCAGTCGGGTCGGGCCTGCGCTGTCTCTATGCCCACTGCCGTCCGGCAGGGGTTGCTGTTTGTCTATCCTGGCAAAGCAGAGAATGCGCCTCAAGTTGAGGTGCCCATTATGGGTCCAGTTGAAGAGGAACCCGACGGCTGGGTGGTGCTCAACACCTTTCGCGACTTGCCCTACGACGCCCTCACCCTGCTCGAAAATGTGCTAGATGTCAGCCACATTCCCTACACCCACCACAAAACCGTCGGCAAGCGAGAAAACGCGGCCCCCATGGAAATGGAGGTGCTGAATGCCGGGAAGCAGGGATTCCAGGGACTCTGGCCTGAAGGCCCCCGCAAGGGCACGCTGGGAACCCAGCACACCACCTTCGTCGCTCCGGCACTGATGTACCACGACCTCACTTCAAAGCAGTTTGGCCGCACCCTGACCGTGGTTTACGCCACCCCGATGAGCAAGGGCAAGTGTCGGTTGTTTGCCCGCTTTCCCTTTAAGTTTTCGTCAAAACTGCCCGCTACTGTAATTGGCCTCACCCCCCGCTGGTACAGCCACATCGGCAACAATGGCGTCCTCGAAGATGACCAGATTTTTCTGCACTTGCAAGAGCGCGAATTGGAGAAAGCCAATCGCACCTACGCCCAGGCCTGCTACCTGCCCACCCAGGCCGATCGCTACGTGCTAGCCTTTCGCAACTGGGTCAGCGACTTTGAGGCCGATCCTTTCCCTGGCCAAGCCCTTGAACCGGAGTTGAGCCAAGCCGCGCTGCTCGATCGCTATCACTCCCACACCCAGCACTGCAAAAGCTGCCGCACGGCCCTAAACCGTATTCAAACCCTGCGCTGGGGGCTGTTGGGGGTGAGCGCGATGGTCTGGTCGCTGCTGCCGATCGCGATCGCCACCGGCAGCCTTACCAACCTCACCGCCACCCTGCTGGGGCTGCTGCCTCTAGCCACCGCTGCGGCTTGGGTAGGCCTGGGCATTTTAGAACGCCGATTTTATGAAGGCCGCGCAGTGCCACCTCGCAACCTGCCCGAGAAAAAAGCCAAAGCTAAAGCTAAAGGCTAATTAGGGGCACGGGAGTCTGACCAAGCAGGTCAATCGCGACCGGTTTCTGTCAGCAGCCTGGACTGGCTTGGACCGCATGAGCAGATGAGGGGAACGCCATTCGCCCCTACGAATGGCGATAGCTAGGCTAATCGGCTGGAATTACCTGCACCATACCCACCAGGTCAATGCCTTCAGAGGTGACCGCCAGCTGACGAATATCGACCTCTGACCCCAGGTCAAAGGCAATCTCGTCTAGCACAATCGGCGACTGCGATGCTCCAGTCACTGAAACTACCCTGGCCACCGGCTGCTCTAGACACAGCCACCGCCCGTCTCGCATCGCCAACCCCAGAGTTAGCTCTAGCGCGTCATGGCTAAAGGATGCCCCTGGCCAGCGCAGCGTCATGCGATCGCTCGCCAGAGCAATATCGACCTCGGGAAACGCATTCCCGTCACCCAACCAGCGCACCAGAGGTACCTGCTTTTCGGACACGGCTCCGGCCAGCAGCTGCTTCAGCACATCACGCAATCCCTGGCCCAGCAGTGGGGAACCCAGAGAAGCGCGCAGATCCTCGGCTAGCACCGTCACCTGGCCATCTACCGGAAAGGGCTGCAACAGCCGCAGCGGTTTGCCCCGCAGCACCTGGGGCAGATTGACGCGAATATCTGTCGCGTTCACCTCGGCCTGACTGACGTGCAGCCCCTGGTACACCGCCTGGCGAGCCGCCAGAGTCACCTTTGGCAGGTAGCCGCCTAAAATTTGGCGGTCTTTGCCGTCGATGGCAAACTCTAGCCCCTCTAGGTGGTCGAGCTGAGTGTGCAGCCAGAGGCGAATCGCGGGGGGCAGCAGCCGACTGATAATGCGGCTGCCCTTGGCGGCATCGGCAGAATTAGCAGGGTCAGAAGTCATAGGCGGACTACAGAGAACAAAACTCAATCATGCTAGGCCTGCTCCCTTCAAAAGCCAAGGTCCACGACCATCGCATCCCCAAACTCTAGCAGGGGATGTGCCGCAGATTGGAGCGAGAGAGGGGGGGAGGGGCGATCGCATTCCTCCACCCTCCCCAACAGCCTTCAAAGTCATGATTTCCTGACGCAATAATACGCATGGGGATCAATTTGTCATGATTTTCTGACAAACTGATCCCCGAACCCCCACTCTCTCGCTCATAGAGCCAGAAAAGCCTTGCTAGGGGCTTGATCCCGGCGATAGTTTTTGGCATGCTACAGGGCAACGGTTGATCTCCGCTTGCACCTGAAGCCCGGTAGCTAGGCAAAAAGATTCTAGCCGGAGTATCCCGATCCCGTGATTGGGATCGCACTCCCCACTGGCAGCTATCCCCTTCAGCCTGTCGTGATTGATCGTCTGTCGTCCTGGTCTCTATGAGGAGAGTGCTCTATGTCTTCCCCCCGCCCACCCTTAGAAGAAATGACCCTGCGGCAGCTCCGCAAAGTAGCCAGTGAGTATGAGGTGTCCCGCTACAGCCGCATGCGCAAGACCGAGCTAATTGAGGCCATTCAAACTATTGACGCCAAGCGCGGTTTGGGAGCAGCGCCAGTTTCTGCCCCAAAGGTGCCAGCGGTGGTACCCGCTATGGCCGGCGCTACCGCTGGAGCAACTCCCACCTACACAGCTCCAACTCCGCCCCCAGTAGAGGTCTTGGCCACCGTGGATGATGGCCTAGCTGATTTGCCCAGCGGCTATGGCGAAAGCCGCATTGTGCTCATGCCCCGCGACCCTCAATGGGCTTACTGCTACTGGGATATTCCCCATACCCATAAAGACGAGCTGCGGCGGCAGGGGGGCTCACGGCTGGCTCTGCGCTTCTACGATGTCACCGATATTGATTTTCTGCGCCAGACTCCCCACAGCTTGCAGCAGTACGAGTGCGACGAAATGGCGCGGGAGTGGTACCTACCGATTCCGGTGAGCGATCGCGACTATGTAGCCGAGATCGGCTACCTCTGCAACGACGGCCGCTGGCTAGTCCTGGCCCGCTCCCTGCCCGTCCATATTCCCCCCGTCTACCCCTCCGACTGGGTCGAAGACCACTTTGTCACCGTTGATTGGCAGGCTGACCTGCGCGGCAAGGCGGTAGCGGCGCTCAAGCACCCCAGCCAGCGTGCCGCCGAAAGCACCAACGCCATCTACGACGAAGTCTATGCCATGACCCAATCCACCGAGGCTCAGCGGGTAGCCGGGTCGCTCTTCGGCTCCATGCAGCACGTGCCGGGTTCCATGGCTCCCGAAAAGGCTGTCAGCTCCTACGTGTTCCCCTCCGGAGCCGGGCTGTGGGCTGTCCCCGGTGCCGCGGCTGGCGTGCCTACTATGTCGGGCATTGGCGCCTTTAACGAGCTCACCATGTCAGGGGCAGGGTTCACCATGTCGGGCGCTGGTCTGACCATGTCGGGGGCGGGCTTCTCGGCCTCGGCGCCGCCCATTCGCCCTCGCAAGTTCTGGCTGGTGGCCGATGCCGAGCTGATCGTCTACGGAGCCACCGAGCCCGATGCTACCGTCACCATTGGCGGGCAGCCAATCAAGCTCAACTCCGACGGCACCTTCCGGTTCCAAATGTCGTTCCAGGACGGCAATATTGACTATCCAATCATGGCGGTAGCGGCGGATGGCGAGCAGACTCGCGCCATCCACATGACCTTCGATCGCGCTACCCCCTCGCGCCGCACCAACACCAAAGACGAAGCGGTGTTGGAGTGGTTGCCCTAGGCTGCCTTGCTTAACGGCAGAATCACAAGTTAAGGAGCGCTCCTAGGGGCGCTCCTTTTTTTGCGAAATGAGACAACTCCCCGCATAGAATGAGTTGTTACCCCCGCCTGGCGCCCCGGTCCCGATCATTCACCCTAAGTAAATTTCTACGCCGTGAAACTATTTCTATTCCATACTCCTGAAGAAGTGCCTGAGCAGGGTGCGCCCGACTGTGCGATCGCTATCGATGTGCTGCGGGCCACCACCACCATGGCGGCAGCCCTGGCGGCGGGGGCCGAGGCCATTCAAGTGTTTAGTGACATCGACGACCTGCTCACCACCAGCGAAACCTGGCCTACCGACAAACGCCTGCGGGCGGGCGAACGGGGCGGCGGCAAAGTTGAGGGCTGCGACCTGGGCAACTCGCCGCTCGATCACTCCCCCGAAAGGTCAGGCGGCAAGCGCCTGTTTATGAGCACCACCAATGGCACTCGCTGCCTCAAGCGCATCGAGCACGCCCCCACAGTGATCACCGCCGCCCTAACTACCCGCCAGGCCGTAGTGGATTTTGTGCTCAGTCAGCAACCAGAAACCGTGTGGATCGTGGGCTCGGGTTGGGAGGGCACCTACTCTTTAGAAGACACCGTCTGTGCTGGAGCCATCATTCACGGCATTATTGCCGCGACGGGGCAGACATTTAAGGATTTGGCGGGGAATGACGCGGCGATCGCCGCCGTCAGCCTTTACCTCCAGTGGCAAGACCAGCTGCTCGACTTGATGCACTACGCCAGCCACGGCCAGCGTCTGCTGCGCCTCAACAACGAAGCCGACCTGCAATATTGCGCTCAGCTCGACGTGCTCAACATCGTGCCCCGCCAGCATGAGCTAGGGGTTCTGGGCCTGTAGGTGATGGCTGGGAGAAAAGCACCTTTCGGAATGAATCCCCATTGGTTCTTCGTTCTTCCTATTTCGCTTTTTCTCCCCAGCCTTAACTCCCATTTCAGGCGGTCTCAGCAGCCTTCAAAAATTTTGCCTATGCTCTAGGGAAAGGATTAAACGAATTCCCAGCCAGCACCCCAGGGCAAGGAGACTACCATGGCCGTTGACTACGATTTGGTCGTTATTGGCGGCGGTTCTGCCGGGCTAGTCGCCGCCAGTGCCGCCGCTCAGCTCAAAGCCAAAGTCGCCCTGGTCGAGCGAGAAGGTAGCCTCGGCGGCGACTGCCTACACCACGGCTGCGTGCCCAGCAAGTCCCTCATTCATGCATCGCGGGTGGCCCATGAGGTCTCTCGCGGCCCCGAGCTTGGCGTCCATGCCCAGCTCGAAAAAATTGACTTCCAGGCCGCCCTAGGCCACGTGCACCGGGTGATCGACACCATTCAGGTGCACGACTCCACCGAACGCTTTGAATCGCTTGGGGTTGAAGTAATCTATGGCAAAGGCGAATTCACCAACTCCCGCACCTTTACCGTCAACGGTCGCGCCCTGAAAGCTCGCAGCTACATTATTGCTACCGGCTCGCGCCCAGCTAACCCCAAGATTGAGGGACTAGAAGACGCGGGCTACATCACCAACCTGACGGTGTTTTCCCTTAAACACCAGCCGCAATCCTTGGCGGTGATAGGCTCTGGCCCCATTGGCTGTGAGTTGGGCCAAGCCTTTGCCCGCTTGGGCACCGAGGTCACTCTGATCGGCGGCCAAGACCATGTTCTGCCGAAGGAAGACCCCGAAGCCGCTGCCGTGGTGCAGGCGCAAATGGAAAAAGACGGCGTGCACATTCTCAACGGCACCCGCGCCCAGCGAGTCGAGGTCATCGACGGCAAAAAGCACGTCCACACCACCAATGGCACCGTGGTAGTCGACGACATTCTGCTGGCGGCGGGCCGGGCACCCAACGTCGAGTCTCTCAACCTGGAGTCCGCTGGGGTAGCCGTGGGTAAGGAGGGCATTACGGTGAACTCTAAGCTGCAAACCACCAATTCCCGTATCTATGCTGCTGGGGATGTGGTTGGTGGCTATCGGTTTACCCACGTGGCTGGCTACGAGGCAGCCGTGGCCATGCAAAACGCCCTGCTGTTTCCCACCAAAACCGCTGACTACCGAGTTATACCTTGGGCAACATTCACCGACCCTGAGCTGGCCCGAGTGGGCCTGACCGAAGCCGAGGCCCGCCAACGCTACGACGATGTCTATATTCTCAAGCAGGATTTTGCCGGGGTCGATCGCGCTCTAGCAGAGGCCTCTGGTCAAGGGTTTGCCAAGATCATCACTCGTCGCAACGGCAAGATTCTCGGGGCGCACCTAGTTGGCCCCCACGCCGGGGAGCTGATTCACGAAGTTGTGTTGGCCATGAGCAACAACCTCAAGGTCGGCGCGCTGACCAGTATGATTCACATCTACCCCACCCTGGCGGAGGTGAATAGCAAGGCTGCCCTCCAGCTGACGAAGCAAAAGTACGCTAAAAATGAACGTCTTCAAGGGATATTGTCTAGGGTGTTTGGGGTACTGCGCTCCTGGAGCTGAAGGATGAAACGCCCACAGCTCAAGGGATAGCGCTGATGCCTAGGTGAATACCGCAGAAAATTAGCAGAACTTCATATAGGGCTTATTTCTTCTTTACGTACATTCGCCTACATTAGTCATAAGCCGCTAAGGCTTCTATAGGGTACGTACTATACTGAAACATCTAATAAGAACCAGGGCCTCCAGCTTTCTAGCTGGGGGCCTTAGTTTTTGGGGTTCACGGTATAAGGGTTATGGCGGTGACAGGCAATAGGAGAAGCGGTGCAGCGATTAATGGTTGAGCCTGATCAGGTGGTGGCTGACCAGCTTTGTTTGAGCAGCAGCCAGCAGCACTATCTGTATCGAGTGCTACGACTGGGGGCTGGGCAGCAGTTTGTGGCCCTCGACGGCCAGGGGCAGCAGTGGATTGCTACTTTGACTACGAAGCCAGATGTGGCGGCGATCGCGCCCCTCTCCCGGCCATCCTCAGCTACCCAAGCTCCGGTTACCCTGGTGATCGCCCTACCCAAGGGCAGCGGCTTCGACGATGTCGTGCGCCAAACCACTGAGCTGGGGGTGAGCACATTACAGCCGGTGATTAGCGATCGCACCCTGCACCAGCCCAACCCAAAAAAGCTAGAGCGCTGGCAGCGCATCGCCGCCGAAGCTACTGAACAGTCGGAACGGCTGCTGCTGCCCCAAATTTTGCCCCCTATGCCTTGGCGGGATTATCTCAAGCAGGTGAGCGAGGGCAGCCGCTGGATTTGCGTGGCGCGGGGAGATGCCCCCCACTTGCTGACGGTGGCTCAGGCTAGCGATCTCACTCGCCCCGCCGTGATTGCCACCGGGCCAGAGGGGGGGTGGACTGAGGCTGAGGTAGAGGGAGCGATCGCCACCGGTTTTCAGCCAGTTTCACTAGGGCCTCACATTCTACGGGCCGTCACAGCTCCACTGGCTGCCCTCACCCTGGTCATGGCGGTCCATGCCCAACGCAAATTTGAAGACATCTAAAGCAGTCTTCGGAGTCATTCTCAATAGCGAAAAATTATTGCAAATACCCCAAAAAGTTCGCTAGTATTCTCATTAAGGATCAGTTATTGAAATCTAGCGGGGAGAAACCAGGCCATGGCTGCTTACACTCCATCAGCCCTTAAAGCCGAACTCAACGAGCGCGGCTGGCGCATGACTCCCCAGCGAGAGACCATGCTCAAAACTTTTCAAAATTTGCCTGAGAGCACTCACCTCAGTGCCGAAGATCTGTGTGACCTGCTGGAGAAAGAAGGCGAACCTATCAGCCTCTCCACTATTTACCGCAACCTCAAGCTGATGGCGCGCATGGGCATTTTGCGCGAGCTAGAGCTGGCCGAGGGCCAAAAACGCTACGAGATCAACCAGCCTGCCCCCCACCACCACCACCACCTGATCTGCGTGCGGTGCAACAAAACCATCGAGTTCAAAAATGACTCGGTGCTTAAGGTAGGGTCTAAAACCGCCGATCGCTCTGGCTACCACATTTTGGATTGTCAGCTGCTGATTCACGGCATTTGCCCCAGCTGCCAGCGATCGATTGTGCCAATTTAATGAGGTTCAAGGTGCAGGGTATAGGGTTTAAGGTCTGTGCTTAGCCTTATACCCTGTACCCTAAACCTTGCACCCAAACCCCGCCTACAGCACTTCGTGGGTATATTTGTGCTGTTTAACGTTGTCGTTCTTTGAAATCTTGCGCTGGCTGTTGAGCACCCGCTTTCTCTCGGTGGAATAGTTGAGATCGCGGCGCAGGGTGCCTGCGGGCACTAGCTCTGCCGCTGCGGGCCGAGACTGGTAGGTGCGGGCGGCGGCCAAGATGCGCTCTTCATAATCGGCGCAGGGTTGGGCGGGGGCCGCAGCGATCTCGGGTAGTTCCATCGCTAGGGCCTTGGCTATGGTGGTGCCGCAGATGGCGCTGTAGGAGGTCGGCACCCCTTGAATCACCGATTCTAGATAGGATGAAGGAATTGGCTCCAGCACCTGAATCTCGATAGTCTCGCCCTCTTGGCGCAGGTAGCAGGTGGCCAGCCCTACCACCAGGTAGCTATCAGCGGGTAGGGTGTCGGCTGGGGTCTGGGGCGCAGTTTGAACCATGAAAATACCGAGGTCTCAACAAAGAATGCAATCGCTACGGGGGTAAATCACCATTTACCCCTCGAATCTGCATTTTAGCCCCAGGGCCCAGGGGGCTGCGATCGCCCTCCCAAACCGTCACAAAACACAACTTCTAGTTACGGGTGGGCCTTATGCCAATCCTGGGCCTGCTGATGGATTACCTCTAGCTCCTCACTATCCATCCGGTCCAGGTTTTTGAGAATGAAGCTCATGCGGCCCTGGGCTCGCAGCTTGTCGCGGTGGCGATGGAGAAAATCCCAGTAAAAGAAGTTAAACGGGCAAGCGTCTTCCCCAGTGCGCTGTTTGGGGTTGTAGCGGCAGCCTTTGCAGTAGTCGCTCATTTTGTTCACATAGTTGGCCGACGAGGCATAGGGCTTAGAAGCCAGCAGCCCCCCGTCGGCAAACAGACCCATACCAATTACATTGGTCTGCATCACCCAGTCGTAGGCGTCGATAAACACCGCGTGAAACCAGTCTTTGACCTCCTGGGGCGTAAACCCAGCAATTAGCGAAAAGTTGCTGAGAATCATCAGCCGCTGAATGTGGTGGGCATAGCCCATGCGGCTAATCTGAGCAATTACCTGGTGTAAGCAGTTCATCTCTACCTTGCCAGTCCAGAAAAACTCGGGCAGCGGCTGGCGATGGTCAAACCAGTTGCGATCGCCGTAGTCGGCATCAAAGTGAAGGTACAGACCGCGCATGTACTCTCGCCAGCCCATCACCTGACGAATAAAGCCCTCCACACTGTTGAGCGGCAGGTCATGCTCAGCCAGCGCCGCCTCGGCCCGCTCTACCACTTCTAAGGGATGCAGCAAGCCCAGGTTCAGGTAGGGCGAGAGCAGGGCGTGCCACATGGTGTCTTCGCCGGTCACCATCGCATCTTGGTAAGGGCCAAAGGTCTGAAGCCGCTCTGCAATGAACCCATCCAGCACTTGCAAAGCCTGCTCGCGGGTGACGGCCCAGCGAAAGGGAGTAGCTTCGCCAAAGGTCGAAATCTCTAGCTTTTCCACCCTGTCGATCACAGCCTGGGTGGTGACGTCAGGCTCAAACCAGTGGGGATCTGGGGTGTTGAGCTTTCCTTTAGGAGGCTTGCGGTTGTCTTTGTCAAAGTTCCACTGACCGCCCATCGGCTGGTCGCCTGTCATCAGCAGGTCAAAGCGCTGGCGGCCTTCGCGGTAAAAGCTCTCCATCAGCAGGCCCTTGCGCTTGTCGGCCCAGGCGTTGAAGTCCTCAGCCGGCCAGAGAAAGAGATTGTTGTCGAGAATCACTAGCTTACAGGGCAGATTTAGCTCCTGCAACCAGGCAGTGAACGGATGGTCTGTAGCGTCCATCAACCGCAATTCGGTAATGCCCTCGACTTTAAGCCAGTTATGTAGGGTAGTTTCGGTGTCGTTGGCGATCGCATAAGTAACCGCCCACCCAGCATCCTTGAGCTCGTCAGCAAAGTGGCGCATGGCAGACCACACCAGCACCAACTTTTGCTTGTGGTAGGGGCGTGCCTCAGCAAAGGTTTGAGCTTCTATGAATAGAACCGAAGCGTCTCTGCCCTCGCAGCTAGCTAGTGCAGCCTGATTGTGCCAGAGCTGATTGCCCAGTACCCAAACCCCGATGGTCATTGCGCTGCATCCTCAAAACTGCCTGCTTTATTGTTACGTAGTAGTGGGGAGCGGGGGGATGGGCTAGGGGAGTGATGGGGCCGAGGAAACGGCTAGTCCTGCAGGGTGGAGGGGCGTCCGGTCAGGCGCTGAAACAGCAGCTGAATACCCAGCAAGAATATCCCCAGGGCCGCTAGGCCAAAAATTCCGGCCCCTAGGGCGGCCATGCCGACGACTAGGGTGCGCACGGCGGATGAAATATTCGCCACGGCTGGGTTGTCGGTCAGCACGGGGCGGGCGGCAAAGTTAGCGGCGATCGAGAGCATCATGCGGTAGGCCAGCATAGCGATGGTGCCTGCTACAAAAGAACCGCTAAAGCACTGCAAAATTTTGCCGGTGGCCGGAGGAGCCAGGGGGCTAGAAGTAGGGTCGTCAGCCATGGGAGTAAATTACTCAAAACGTTTGTATCTCAGTTTACCTAGGGGTGGTCGTGCCCTACCCCTGCCAAAAGAGATGCTGACGATCCGTAGGGCAGGTGATGCCCACCATTCTTAAGACCAACCCATAGAACGCCTAGCCCTGAACAAACGGATGCTGAATTTTATTTAGCAGGTCGTAGAAGGGTTGCCAGTTGTCGTCAGTGGTGATGGGTTCCCAAATCGCCTCAATTTCGGGGCGCAGGAGCACGGTGGAGGGGTTGGTATGTTGCAGTAGCGAGGCAACACCTTCCATAGCTTCTGGAGCCAGGCTTTGCAAACAACGGTGATAAGCCTGGCTCCAGGCTTCGAGCGGAGTCGCCGCTGCCGAGTCAGAGGCTTGCAGCGTAGCACTGAAAATTTGGCTGGCATCGTCGCGCCAGTCAGCCGAAAACTGTTGGGTCAGACCCAGGAAGAAATCGTGATAGCCAACCTCCACGGCGCTTAGCAATTCAATGGTTTGGTTGACTAAGGTGCTGGCCAGATCGTCCGTGAGGGCTTCAAAGCCCAGTTTGTAGAGCATGCGCTGCTGGTAATAGGCTGCGTACCGATCTTTGAAGGGTTCTAAAGCCGCTTCCAGATCCGCCTCGGGCATGACCAGCTTGAGGGGCTTTTGCAGCGCCTTGAGGTTCATCTGGCAGATGATGGGCTGGTTGCCGTAGCTGTAGCGCCCAGCATAGTCAAAGTAGGCGGCGGTAAAGCGCGGGTCGTAGCCATCCATAAAGGCGAAGGGGCCGTAGTCGAAGCTTTCGCCCGTGATCGACATGTTGTCGGTGTTGAGCACGGCGTGGCAAAAGCCTACCGACATCCACTGGGCGGCGAGGCGGGCGACGCGATCGCACAGTTCCCCATAAAAATGCCGATACCGCTCTTGGGTATCGGTAAACAGCCGCGCCTCGGGGTAATAAATATCGATCACATGCTCCAGCAGCTTGGCAATCAGATCGGGGCGGTTGTGGTACTCCAGTCGCTCAAAAGTGCCAAAGCGAATGTGCGACTGGCTAAAGCGCACCAGCACCGATGATCGCGTAGGGGAAGGCTCATCGCCGCGCCAGAGAGCTTGCCCCGTTTCGACTAGGCTAAAGGCCCGAGACGTATTCACACCCAGCGCGTGGAGCGCTTCTGCCGCTAGCACCTCGCGCACGCCGCCCTTGAGGGTGAGCATGCCGTCACCGCCGCGCGAGTAGGGGGTGGTGCCAGAGCCCTTGGTGCCAAAGTCGTAGAGGTTGCCGTCAGTGCCGCGCACCTGGCCGTAGAGAAAGCCCCGCCCATCACCCAAAAAGGGGTTGTACTCGCCAAACTGATAGCCGTGGTAGCGCAGGGCCAAAAAGGGTTCGCGCCCCTGGAATTTGCCAAACGCTTTGATAAAGTCATCATCGCTGACGCTGGCCGGGTCGAGGCCGAGCTGCCGCACCACATCGTCGTTGCGAAACCGCAGGATGTGCTTGGGAAATTCGGCGGCGGCTACGATGTCGTAATAGTCATCCCCCAGAGACTCTAGGGCAGGCAGATAGTCGAGAGCAAGCAGGGGGTTGGCAGCAGTCATAAAACTGAAGTTGAGCGAGGGGACTTTAGCAACAAGAGTATTACTAAAGTATTGCAAAAAATCTTGCAGGTTGGCATCTTGAGAGCTTTGCCCCAAAGCAGCGACCTGTCGCCAGTGTTGCTTTGGCTTTGTCCCGTCAAACATTTCTAAAGGTTACAAAGGAAGGATACTTACCCTTATAGATAGTTCTCTCCCACGGGCCTGCGCTATGGCTAAACTCATTTTGATCCGCCACGGGCAAAGCCTGTGGAATGCGGTCAACAAATTCACCGGCTGGGTCGATATCCCCATGAGTGAGCGGGGGCGGGCGGAGGCGACGATCGCATCGTGCAAACTACGCGATGCTGGATACACCGTCGATATCTGCTTCACTAGCATGCTGATTCGGGCGATCGAAACGGCGATCGTCTGTCTGACCGAGTGCGGTGAGGTGTGCGGTGGCCGCCTACCCTACATCTGGCACGACCCGGCAGAACCCGACTGGCACGGCTGGGATCGCCACTTTGGCGAACCCGACAAAGAACTCAAAATCATTCGCTCCCCCGCTCTAGACGAGCGCTACTACGGCGATCTTCAAGGGTTGAATAAAGCCGAAATGTCGCTAAAATTTGGGTCGCAACAGGTTCACCTCTGGCGGCGATCCTTCAATGTGCGACCGCCGGGGGGCGAAAGCCTGGAGGATACGGTAAAGCGCACGGTGCCGTTTTTTGAAGCAGCTATTTTGCCAGAGCTAAAGGCCGGAAAAAATGTGATGGTGGCCGCCCACGGCAACTCGCTGCGATCGATTTTGATGGTGCTCGATCGCCTCAGCGAAGAGGCCGTAGCCAGCCTAGAACTGGCCACGGGCGTACCGATTATTTATGACGTAGATGCCGAGGGCACGTTTACTAATAAAGCCGTGCTGATATAGCCGTCGTGTAGGTTGGGTGGCGCTCCAGTGCGATCGCTCTCCGTCCCCTAACAGGTCAGGGCGATCGCAGCTATTAGCCACACGCACTGCCTTCCGAATAGTGAGTCTTTGGGGTAGTTACACTGAGTTTTTCCCACCTAATCACCCTCAGGCGCAATTAGCTGACGTGTTTCTACTCGATTACCCCTCTAATCACTCTTAGAGAGGCATTAGGCTGATATCTTTTCGACCGCCCTCAGCGGTATCATGCCCCTATTCTGAAGATGTTCCCAACGGAGAAATCCATGCGACTGGCAGACTTCATTCTTGGGAACGTCGAGCCCATCCTCGTGGAATGGGAAGCGTTTGCGCGCAGCCTCACACCCGGCATGAAGATGACAAAGCTCGCCCTGCGTGATGACGCCGAGGCGATGCTACTGGCAGCCGCGCGAGACATGCAGATCGGACAAAGCCCTGCGCAGCATGCGAGCAAGTCCAAAGGCCATGGCGGCGCTGTTGGTGAGGAGAGTGACCAGCTCGACAACGCCTCGGTACTGCACGGTGCGGCGCGCGTGGGCTCGGGCTTTGACATCATGGAGGTCGTCTCTGAATACCGCGCCCTGCGTGCCAGCGTGCTTCGCCTGTGGCACACGAGCCGCCCGCAGCTCGACATTGACGACATCGACGACATCACCCGCTTCAACGAGTCGATCGACCAATCGCTCGCCGCAGCCGTTGGCAGTTATACCAGTCGTGTCGATCAGTCGCGTCGCATGTTCTTGGCCATCCTCGGCCACGACCTGCGCAGCCCGCTGAACTCCATCAGCATGGCCGCACAACTGATCTCACGCACCTCAGACAAACACCCAGACTCTCCCAGAGCGCTGTCGGTGATCGAGACAAACACGGAAGCGGTCACGCGGTTGATCCGCGACCTAATCGACTTTGCCTCAACGGGGCTGGGCAGCGCGATGCCGCTGACGCGCGGTCCGGTTGATCTAGAAACACTCTGTCGCCAAGTCTTCGAGGAATTCTGCGTTGCCTACCCGCAGCGAACGTTGCGCTTTCACTCAGACGGCCACCTCATGGGCGACTGGGATGCGGCCCGACTCCGCCAAGTCGTCTCCAACCTGATGGGCAACGCAATTCAGCATGGGTCAGCCGAGCAGCCGATCGAGCTATCGATCGCTTCAGAAGGACCGAGCGTGGTCTTAAGCGTGCATAACGAAGGGCCGCCGATCTCGGCGGATATGCTAGGAAGAATCTTCGACCCGCTCATGCGCCACACCATACCAGAATCAGTAGTCCAGCGGGTTCCAGGCAGCATCGGTCTGGGTTTGTACATTGTGCGCGAGATCGTTGTCGCCCACGGGGGCACAGTAGAGGTCGCTTCGACGGCGCAGGAGGGCACAACGTTCACCGTCTGCCTGCCACAGTCATGCCCTATTGAAGGCGATCGCTAGTCAGTGTAGGGGGCGTTGTCGGCTTCACTGTTTTAGCCATGCTCCATTCCCCCCTTGGCAGCAAAGCACCATTTCACCCGTAAATATTGCTCATAATTGTTACTGCCCAACAATCAGGAGCAGGTTGGGTGGCGCACTAGCAGAACCTAACGAAACCCAGTTTGGGGTAGGAATACACTTAGTTTCATCCAACCCACACCTAAAAAATTCTTAATCAATTATGAGGATAAATAGACTTTAATTACGCCAAAGTCTGTAGCTCTTCCTACAAAAGAACTACAGACTCTAAGCAGCATTTGGTTTAACCAATCACTTCAAATTCGATCGTGTCAAAATTGCCGCCCCGCAGAACAGACTCCGTTTGCTTGCCGCGCAAACGCTTTCCTGTGACGCTCTCAAGCACACCCTGAATGGCTCCTAATGTAAAAGTGAGCTGACGGGGAGACCCCTCGGGTTCTCCAGCCGAACAAATCGTCTCTCGACAGTAAACTGAAATCTTTTCTTCGGCTTCGACAATCTTATCAACAATGCAGAGTCGGGTGCCATCCTTACCCAGGGCAGCTTGAAGTACTTCAGCCACAGATGCAAGCGACCTACCTTGCCCGGCGAGACCTAGTTGCTCTGCTACTTGCCGACCCCGCTGGCGACCAGCGCCAATGAGGGCGATCGCAGCAGCCTTTTCACCCAAGACTTCTTCGGTACCAACAACTAAGGCTCTGAAACAAACAATACTACTAAAATCGCCAAGTTCAGTACGCAACTGAGCTACAGGTGAAACAACAGCGGTGGACATAATGGATGCCTTAAAGTATAGATGAACAGTTTTTCGAAATCAGGAAAATTACTGCCTGCAACAGACTTGATGGGCTAGTTTTGATGCAGATTGTGCATCTTTCTCAGACAGGATTGAAGCGACCAAATAACCAAATGGTTTTTTAGGGCTCAAAAAGCTAAAACATTTTTCTTGGGCTAATCTATTTCAAACATGAATCAGCTTGAGAATCGCTTCCCTAGTCTTTCCCAGGCATTGATATTCTTTATTATTGCCATAGAATAGAGAATGTGCTTCCGTAATTTCCGTCAAATCGCTAATAGCAACTATGAAATTATGCAACTTTTTATATTTTGACAATTTCAATCAATTCTTATGTATTGCTCGTTTTTTGCTGCTACAGATGTTTCGATTTAAATACTTTGATTTACTTGCAGAAGTATTTTTCATTTAAGATGTGCCTTAAACCTCGAGTCAGTAGAGCAATACACGTCAACAATTGATATCTACTAAACTTTGGCTGAACGCGACGCAACTTCGCAATGACATTCAACCAAATATAGCGATGGCTACTGCGCTTAAGATATTAGCTGCTGCCAAAACCCGGTCAGTTCATTGACCAATAGCCATCGCAACCGAGGATAATGCAGCATTCTTAATCAAGCTGGCGACGGCTGATCACAACATTTACTGTCACTACCAAATTTCCAGAGCCAAGACATTCTGCACTTAGGCAACCTACCTAAGCGGCACTCGGCCCATCCCTAAGGAGTAGACTACTAATGTTTTGCTAGCTGTCGATTCGAAGAAGGCTTTGCTACCACTTGCACCCTTGTAGAAGCGCAGTGGCAAAGTGTTAGCCACGCTCTTTGATAGCTCCAATTCTTACCTCAATTATGAGGGCGATAGATCTGCTGCCGAACTGCCTAAACCTAATGACAAACTCAGATTAAAACAGAATGTCTGGAGCTAAATCGGCTAGATCAACGGGGTAAATACGGCTACTCGCAGCTTCGCTGACGCTCCACAGATATTGAATCGGCGCTGATTTGTCAGGGCTAGTTTTAGAGTGCAGGGGTACCATAGCCTGCGGTCGAGGCAGCCCAGCTGTACGATTGATGATGCGGCCTTCATCGTTAATCAGCAAAAATTCTCCCTCTTGGCTGAGCAGCCCGTAGCCTACAGCGGTCTCAAACAGCCAGTGCGGTGAAATATCGACCCGGTAACGCAGCATTCTAAAAGGCTTTAGGTCGACAATCAGCAGAGCATTGGGGCAATTTTCCTCTAGAGCAAGGTAACGATAGGGGGTGCGGGTAGGCACCAAATTGTAAATGGGCACCGAGGCAGCAACTGCCCCAAGATAAGTACCCCGGCGGGTTACTCCGTGAAACAGCGTACGGCTACCCCGGCGCACTACCAACGCTGCGTGGCGGTTGTCTGGAGCGAGAAGGGTAACTAGTTTATCCCCGTCCGCAGCGGCGATCGCGGCTGTTAGCGGTGCCGATATTTTGACCCCTTGCTCCGGTGGCATTGTCAACTGACGCACAGCTACGCGGAATGAATCTTTGATGATCTGGGTGGCGGTGGCAAACCAGCGCCCATTGGGGGCAACCGCCACCCCATCGGAGTAAATGCCTTGGGCAACACAGCCTAAACCGTGGGTCATCGACAACAGGTGCAACGATTCTGTGGTGACCAAAAGCCCCCCCTGAGGAGTCGGCAAAAACCGTTGCACTGGGGCGGGCAGCGCAAAGCCTTGACTGGCCTGAGGTGTAGCCATACCTGCTTGAGGCCAGTGATAAAACCACACCCGCTGCTGGCTACAGGTCACCAGCAGATGGCTTTGATGGGGTCGGGGCACCAAGCCCATCACCACCGTGGGGTGAGGCAGCGCTACAAAGGGCAAATCTGATGCCAAATCTAGCTCTGGCAGCGCTTTAGCACAGGCGGGTTGACTCAGCAGTCCCTGGGTTTGGTATGTCTGATAAATCGCCGTCAGGTCGGCGCGCATGGCTTGGGCGCTGAAGTAGCGCTTGGGCAACAGCTTTTGCAGCGCTTTACGCAGCACCTGGCTAAAGGGCTCGGCCACTTGGACGGGCACAATCGGTGACCGATTGAGGTGAGCCACCATCAGCTCCATGGGAGTGCCCGAAAAGGGCCGCTGACCCAGCAGCAGCTCATACAAAATAATGCCCACAGCGTAGAGATCGGCGGCAGGAGGATGCTGGTTGTAAAATCGCTCTGGGGCCATGTAGGCGGGGGAGCCGGTGTGACCCATATCGGCCTCTTTGGCTTCTTGGCTGAGGCGGGCAATGCCCAAATCAGAGACTCGCGCCACCCAGCCCCCAGGCGTCAGCTCCATGAGAATGTTTTCGGGCTTGATGTCGCAGTGCACAATGCCTTGGCGATGGGCGCACTCCAAGGCGGCGAGAATGTCTAGGGTAAATCCCAGTACCTCTTGCACGGTGAGTACTGTGTCGCTTTCGAGCAGCGATCGCAGCGTGCCCCCCTCGCAGTAGTCGAGCACCAGCTGGCGACCGCTGGTGGAATGCTCCAGGGCATGGCAGGTGACAATGCTGGGGTGTTCAAGGCTAATTAAAAACCGCAGCTCCCGCAAAAACTTGTGGGTGGGGAAACGGTCTTTGTGGAGGTCTTTAATCGCCACCAATTCCCCAGTTTTGCGGTGGATGGCGCAGTAGACTCGGCCAAACTGCCCGTGCCCTACCAGCCCCAGGGTGTAATACTGCGATCGCCGAATTTGCCGGGTGAGGGCCACCGTGTGTTTACCCCTGCTGCATGAGGGTTTGCATAATGGCCTGGTGGGCTTGGCCATTGGCCACCAGAGCTTCTACGGGCTGTAGCCGCTTTTGTAGACCCAGAACAAAGCGATTGCAGTCGTCGCCCTTGGCTGTGCAGCTAGTTTGGGCACAGCGCAGCTCGCGCCCGGTGAGCTGACTAAAGAAGATTTCAAGAATGCCGCGCTCTAGGTCGCCCGCCGTTTTTTGGCCCTGGGGGGCAGCGGCGGTGAAAGGAGAATGCCAGATTTCTACCCCTAAAAAGCCGCGATCGCGGTAGGTAATATCCAGATGAATCTGGCCCCAGCCGTGGGTCTTCCAACACTGCTGTAGCGACTGAAGAAATTCGGCCATCGACAGGCTGGAGAGGGGCTGCTTGTAGTAGTCGGCTAGCTCTTCACAGAAGCGGGCGTAGAAATTTTTGCCCCACCAGCGGCCACAGTTGTAGAGCACTAGCCCCGACGCCTGACCGGTTTCCTTTTCTAGCCCAGAATAAATGGCCTGGAGCAGCGAGTCAGGGATGGCCAACAGGCGATCGCCGCGACGATTTTCCAGCAGGCCCAGCTCGGTCGAGCCCCGCACATAAAGATCTTGAGCAAAGTAGTTGCCGGGCAGCCGGCCATCGGTGAGTAAATCGGCAACAGAAACCATAGTTAACGTCCTTCACAGGGTAGTGATGATGGTGGTCAGACCCGCCGAGCACTGGCGGGACGGGGGCAACCCCCAACGGCCAAACCGCTAGTTATGCCTAGAGCAACCCGGCTAGGGTGACGGTTTCGCGAGTATTGAGCATCAGACTTTTAGCCTTTTCAATGCTGGGCTTGAGCAGGTTGAGCTGGGCCGGCGAAAAGACCTTGGCCAACTGCTGCATCAGCAGCTGAAACAGCTGTTGATCGACCGCCTGGGTTTCGTAAGCTTTAACCATCTCGGGCAGCCAGCCCTGCAAGCGCTCTTCCACAAAGCCGTCGTCGTCGAGCAGCATGGCCATGGCGGCGTAGCGCAGCACCATCAGCCCATTGCGCACACTGCGCTCGACTAAAGGCTCGGGGTGTCCGGCCTGCTGCTGCAGGGCATCGGCAATAGGCTGCATAATGGCAATTTCTTGGTCCCGTAGGGTGCGGTAGACTGCCATCCGCTCCGGAATTGAGCTGACGTACTGGCTCAGAACGCTGAGGTCGTTAGCGTCGAGGTATTGCTTTTCAGGCGAGTCAAATAGGGTATCGAGCTTGAAGGTCATGGCAAATCTCCGGGGAAGTGGGGCGCAGGTGGTCGGGTTGATGGCGCTTACCGTCGGCTAGCAGGCTAAGCAATGGCAAGGACTAGCCAAATAGATCGTCCAGGGTCAAATCGAGATTGGGGTCAGCCGCAGGAGTGGTCGTTGTGGCTAGGGGAGAGATCGGTACCCCGACGATGGGCTGTCCATCCCAGGCGATGTTTTGGAAGAAATCGCCGACAGTCATAGTCATGGTTGACTCTGACCGAACAGGGGCACCCAGGCTTGGCATAGCGAGAACCGATCGCCCATCCCAGGCTACGGCTTCAAAGAAAGCCTGTACCGTTTCCCTCAGCCAGGGTTGAGGGGCTTGAGACTCTTCGGGAAACATGCTCATTGGCCACCTTCCCCAGCCCGCAGGCGCTTCTCAATGTCGCGGGCGTTGGCCCCTTCATTCATCCAGAAGGAGGCGGCATCGATGCGCTCGCGGCTCCCCAGCAAAAACTTGCAGTAGGTCTCGCCCATGGAGTAGCACTGAATTTCAATGCAGCTCAGCTGCTTGCGCACCATCTCGGTAAAAAAACCGGCAAACAGACCGGCGTAGAGGTGGCAGACGGGCTTGCCTACGTCACCCAGGGTGCGAGCCACAGCGGAGTCGAACACGTTGATAAACATGAAGCCCTGTTTGCGATCGCTCATGTCGACCTCCCACCGGCCCCAGCCCTGGGAAATGAAGGGCCACCACCAGGTTTCGAGCAAAAACATCAGGTTGGCGCGGCGGGGGCTCATGGCAAACTCGCGCTCAAACCAGGCTTCAAATATCAGCGAGTCGTGTTTGCCCCACTCCAACCCCACGGTGTACATGATGGCGGCCGAGGCGTCGCCGACTTCTTCTTGCAGTCCCTCCAGCAGGCCAATGATGAAGTCTTCGCTAGTGAGCACATTACGGGTGTCGTTCCAGTCGGTAATAGTGCCGTAATCGCCGTTAAATTGAAAGAAATCCCGCAGGGCATAGTGGTTATGCTTCTTGGGAAATTTTTGGTGCAGACGGTGGGCGGTCTCTGTGGTCATAACCATAGCTCGAACAGGCCTTGTAAGACTGTTTTCAGTGATAGCTGTAATGTGCCCAGGCCGACGCAAAATTAACAGCGCAGAGGTGCGCGATCGCACCGTTGCCAACCTGTCTGCCCAGGGCTAAAGCTACTGGAGATAAAGCATTGTCGCTTACCTACGCTTTTCTGTCACGACACAAAACGTAGTAATTATTACTCCATATGAAAGCGCCCAGGTCGCTGCAATTGGCGGCCTGGGCTCTGGTGTTGTAGCGACTATGCGATTGGTTGACGCCAGTGATTTCGGCTTCTGCCTAGGCTCAAATAGACCTACCCAGAAGGGTACGGCTCAGCTCTAGGATGGGTAAAAACAGTCTTAGCTCTTCGGTATTGAGGTGCTGGGTCATCACCTCCTGCATAACGGTGTAGGTGAGGTTGCAACTCTCCTGGGCCCCAAAGGCTCGCATGATGCTTTGAAACCACATCAGCAGGGTGTCTTTAAGCCATTCCGAATCGTTAAGCAGCAGGGCCGTGGCGCTGTAGCGCAGCACTCGCACTGTGTCGCGCTGCCACTTGGCGGCTAAATCTTGACCACCTACTAGAAAGATGTCGGGCTTTTGGACCTTGAGCCGATTCAGGACTTGGCTGATAATTTGCTGCTCGGCCCCCTGAATCTTTTGGTAAGCCCGCAGCCGAGTGCTAACAGAGCCCAGATATTGCTGAAAAAACATTAGCTCTTGGTCGGAGGCGTAGCGACCATCGGTGGCTTGGACTAGAGCCTGGACGTTAGTGAGCATGCTGAGCAAGTCTCCCGCAGGGTGATATTACTAATATTCCCCTATGTTGCGAAATGTAAACAAAATTGTAGCGAGAAGATTTGGGCGATCGCCCCACCACCTTTTTGTCCTCCGGGCAGTCTAAAGGCTACCCATCCTGACCGCGGACTGATTCGTCCACGATCTTCCTTAATTTTTGTGGATCCTGTTTTTGGGGCTGCAATAAAACTTAAACCCCCTGATGCCATGGAGTTGAAGACTCGTAGTAATCTGGTGGACATGGAATAACCCCCTATCCAAGCTTAGCCACGGCTCTTTGCAATGAGTCTGGGCTGGGGTTTGGCCTGGGCAAGCTGCCATTAATATTGATTTTAAGAGGGCATTGTTCATGGTTCAACGTGGTTCTAAAGTTCGCATTCTCCGCAAAGAGTCTTACTGGTTCCGGGAAGTCGGCACCGTTGCCACCATCGACCAAAGCGGCATCAAATACCCCGCGGTAGTGCGTTTTAATAACGTCAATTACGCTGGCATCAACACCAACAACTTCGCGCTGGCCGAGCTTCAAGAGGTTGAGGCCCCCAAGGCGGCTAAGAAGGCCTAGTTAGGCGATGCCCTATAGTCCCAGCCGAAAGCTGCCTTCAATGCCCTGACCGGGACCATAGGGAGTTGACTAGCGTTGTAGGCAACAATCAAGGCCTGTGCTTCGGCATGGGCCTTAATTATTAGAGTCATTTCTATATGCGCATCCTCACGATTGCTATAGTTCAGGAACACACCGTGAGGGGGCAGCGGCCCAAGGTTAAGCTTTGCCAGAATTACCTGAAGTTGAAACCGTGCGGCGCGGTCTAGAGAGGGTAACGCCAGGGCATCGGCTAGAGGGTGGGCAGGTATTGCTGGCCCGCGCGATCGCCTATCCCGACAATGAAGCAGCGTTTTTAGCCGGCATTACTGGCTCCAGCCTGTCGGCCTGGCATCGCCGGGGTAAATACTTGCTGGGGCAGCTCACCCAATCCGACGGTAGCCCAGGCGGCTATTTGGGGGTACACCTGCGCATGACAGGGCAACTGCTGTGGCTCGACCCAAAAACGCCAGTACAGCCTCACTGTAGAGTCCGCCTCTGGCTCAGTGATAATCACGAGCTGCGCTACGTCGATCAGCGCACCTTCGGCCGCCTCTGGTGGGTACCCCCTGGAGTTGCCCCCACAAGCATCATGACCGGCCTACAAACCCTGGGGCCTGAACCCTTTGACGAAGGGTTCTCACTCGATTACCTGCGCCAGCGTCTCAGTCGGAGTCGCCGCCCCATTAAAAACGCCCTGCTCGACCAGAGGTTGGTGGCAGGCATTGGTAATATCTACGCCGATGAGGCACTATTTTTAAGCGGGCTCAGGCCGCTCACCCTCAGCGATCGCGTTGGCTCCAAGCAACTCCAGCGGCTGCACAGCGCCATTCGTGAGGTGCTCATCACCAGCATTGAGTCGGGGGGTACCACTTTCAGCGACTACCGCGACATCTACGGTATTAACGGTAACTACGGCGGCGTTGCCTGGGTCTACGATCGCGAAGGCCAACCCTGTCGCCGCTGCGACACCCCTATCTGCCGTCTCAAGCTAGCCGGGCGATCGGCCCACTACTGCCCCCAGTGCCAGTGCTAGAGGAGCCAACGCTAGCGGATACCCTAAGGTGCTGCGCCTAGGGATTTCGTGTACAGTAAGGCTGAGGTTGATAGCAAATAGATCTATGGCAGCAACTCTAAAGCGTGGCGATCTGGTGCGCGCCGTGCGCGACAAGCTAGAAAGTAGTCTAGAGGCTACTGCTAGCGATACTCGGTTCCCACCTTACCTATTTGAAACCCAAGGGGAAATCTTAGAAACCAGTGAGGACTATGCCTTAGTCAAGTTTGGCAAGGTGCCAACCCCCAACTTCTGGCTGCGCCTTGACCAGCTAGAAAAGTTTTAGGCCCACTTCACATACCAGGGACCGATTAACAAATCATGCTCACAAACGCAGCGGGTTAGATCTTCTTGAGAAACCTAACCCGCTGCGTTATTTAAGCTAAAACAAGCATCAACTTAAGCCGCTACAACTCAGAGTCGATAGGAAGACCACCAGATTCAACTGGGTTGCCTATATCAGTAGACATAGCTGGCGATGTCTCTGGAATAGGAAAAGCTGGTCTATCAAGGGCAATTTTTAGAGTCTCTGGCTGAGCACTCGTCGCCATACGCCAAGAAGAATTGCCCACCCCAACCCCACCTGATAGAAGATTGATCACGCCAATGGCAGCCACTCCAAGGCCTGCCATAGTGACCAGCCTGAGTCGGTGGTTAAGACTATGAAAAACACCCGCAAGGGTTTCTTCTGGGTCGCAGTCGGAAGGGCCACTTTGGGTACGTAGGCCCTGGCGTAGGGTGAGTAAGCGATTGTATAAAATGCGGGCACTATCGTCTTGCTGAAGCCAACACAAAACCTGCTGGCGTTCTTTGGGCGTAACCTCGCCGTCGAGATAGGCGCTTAGTAACTCGAAGCGATCGCGCTTAGTGGCATCTAAATCATGACAGCAGGACGCTGTAGACATTAAAGACTCATCTGAACTAGCACCGCTGGAGGATGAACGCTGAACCTGGCTAGGCATATAAGAAAAAGTAGCCATACCAAAAACAACACCTGGAATAAGCAACTAAACAACGACCATGGCGGGCAATGACCCAATCTAGCAATTAGCTAGATACGTCAGTTCTTACCGCCGCTACTGATCATAATGCCAACCCCTTAAAATCGGTAACCTCCGGGGATTAATTCTAACAAGCAAAACATATATCCCTAGATAGAGACTTCTACTTTTGCCCAGGCATTGCTATAAGGACAGGTACTTGCCTCAAATCGGTTCCCGATGCTTTGCAAATCACACAAGACGTAAAGTTAGTTGGTAGAGCACCCTCAAATGTACTGGCTTTAGTTACCTAGGTAGGGCTGCAACTCAGTCTGCAACCGCTGTCGAGCGCGGGCAATGCGAGACTTAACAGTACCCAGCGATACCCCAGTCATCTCAGCAATTTCTTCATAGGACAGCCCCTGAATCTCGCGCAGCACAATGGTAGTGCGAAAGACCTCAGGCAGATCGGCAATGGCGCGATGCAGCTGGTCGTAGAATTCCTGGGTCATCATAGTGTCAACCGGGCCAGGAGCACTAGCCGGTACATCCCAATCAATGCTGCCATCCTCAAGGGCAAGGGGAGCATCGAGGGAGAGGGTTGCGCGGTTGCGCTTACGCCGCCGCAACTCGTCATAGAACAAGTTAGTAGTAATGCGGCCCAGCCAGCCTTTGAACTTAGCGGGATCGTTCAGGCGGCGCATGTTGCGGTATACCCGAATCCAGACTTCCTGGGCAAGATCTGCGCGATCGGGCCAATCGGGTGCGAGGTGGTAGAGCAACTTATCTACATGGCCTTGGTAGCGGCGCAGAAGTTCGGCGAACATCATTCGCTCGGGCCGTAGCCGTTGCTGGCAGAGGGCTACCAGTTCCGTGCTAGTCAGCTGTTCGGGCTTAACAGCGGCCTTGGGGGCGCTGATGGAAACAGGCCAGGTCGAGAACATGGATTGACTCATAGCGTTTATTAGTAGGCCGACATTGCATAGCCACCAGCAAACCTTAATGGTTCGCGTTGAGGTGGCAGCGTGGCTCCAAAGATTGACATTGTCAATGTGAAATATTCTGACGAAGGCAGCAGCGTTTCACGACTTCCCTTGTGCCTGTGAATTGTCTGGCACACCCTCGGAGGGCAGGAATTATCCTTGTCTATAAACACCTAGATTGGTCTGAAGTCTGTCATTGGGGTGATATAACAGATGTTAGGACTGACTATTTGGTAGTCATCCCCCCTTGGAGAGGTGGCAGAGTGGTCGAATGCGCCCGACTTGAAATCGGGTGTCCGCAAGGACCGAGGGTTCGAATCCCTCCCTCTCCGTACCGTGGTTTCGGGTTCTCAGTTCCCCTCGCGGCCATTGGCTCACTATCAATGAGCTAATGAGATACTGCTCTCAGACTGAAATTGGTGGTAAACCTGGTGGTAATTTACCACGCCCCTCTGTGGAAAGTTGAGGAACGCGAACTCCCCGAAGTACTCTTGGGCGGCTTGGTCATACGCTAATGCGGCTTCATAGACTTACAGCACCCCGGACCTAGTTGAGAATTTAGTGGGCGTGCTATCCCAAATGCTCTTACCAAGGCTATGTGGTGATTGTGGACAGCCTGCCCCTGCGACTTTGGCAGAAACCTTATTGATTTACCCCGACAGCCATGAACCCCGTGAGATTTGGCGCGAGGTTGGTTGCCCAGTGTGCGAGAGCCGTGGTGTGGGTGGAGGCTGGCGCTACGGACGTTGCGCCCTATTTGAGGTATTGCAAATTGATGATGAGGTCAGACTCATCGTAGAAGATTATTTGGAGCGGGGTAACTTAGGCCGTCCACCAATCTCCAAGCATTTCACGCTACGTGAAGGGTCGCGAGAATTAGTCAAAGAGGGCATAGTTGGCATTCAAACTTATCAGCGAGAAGTGCTCCAAAACCATCTACTACGAGTTCAACACTTTTGGGAACAAGAAAGCCTGCGGGCTCAACGCATGCAGGGAATGTTCAGTCGCTTTGTCACCCAACAGTTGGTAGACAAGCTGATGCTCCAAACAGATTTTCAAAGCATCGTTGAAGGAGAACGGCGAGACGTAACTTGCTTTTTCTGTGATGTGCGGGGCTTTACTACTCGTGCAGAGCAAAGTTCTGCAGTGGAGTTGTTTGCGACTCTTAACTGCTATTTCCAAAAGATCATCGATATTGTTTTTCAGTATCAAGGAACTGTTGATAAGTTCATTGGCGATGCTGTCATGGTAGTATTTGGCGCTCCCCTTGCCCAAGAAAACCACGCTCTTTATGCAGTACAGTGTGCGATCGCAATTCAGCAAAAAGTTAGCCAAAATCAATCTAACCCAGGCTACTCCACCTATCCATGTGGGCATTGGTATTAACTCTGGGGAAGTCATCGCAGGCTGTATCGGCAGCGATCGCCGGATGGACTATACCGTTCTAGGGGATGTGATCAATGTCGCTGCTCGACTGGAGAGCCAAGCCCAGCCAAACCAAATCCTACTAGGGCCGGCTACTTATGCAGCGGTGAAGTCAACCATCAATTGTCAAGAAATTGGAGCCATCCACCTAAAAGGTAAGGCAGAACCAGTGGAGATTTTTGAGGTGATTTACTCTCAGGAGCAACATTAGCAATTACTCCGCCGATAGTCTCAAGGCATCACAGGATTATCCTGATTTCGAAAGTTCAATTCCCACTACTGGACATGTACTCAATTAAAGACTCTCAACGTATTATGCATCTGAATAATGGCATCTTCTGCAGCCTGATTCTCAGAACTATAGAAACTGACAATATAAGCGACTTCTCGATCGCTGATGGGAATGTATGTGATGAGACTATTAGGAAAGTCCCACCCCTCACTTTCTTCCCAAACCCTTAATCCAGATTGTCCATTAATATCTACTAGCTCAATCCGTTGGATATCCTCTGGATCATTACCAATGCCCAAAATAGCGTCTCGAAGCGAGTGGGGCTGGATGGATACATCGGTCTTTATCACGTACAGTGATGTTGCACCTGTTGTAGTCACACCAGCAGGGCGCTGGTTATAGATAATTACATAGTCATTGTCATTTTGAGTGACGCTCCAGTAGTCTGGATAGTCCACAGAAAAACGCTGAGAGGTGACGGTTTCTTTCGTTCTAGAGATAATGCTTTCGCCCTTTACTGGTTGGGTAATCGCTTGCACAGCACACGTTGGAATGACCATCAGCGATACACATAGGGCAAGAGATATTCGACTCAACATAGGAAACCTCTCAGCTAGTGGTTGACGCTAGAATCATCTAGATTATTCAACGGGTTAGGCACTTCATCCGGGTTCTTAAATCATGTTTGATGAAGCCATATTTTTTTCCATCTAGCCCTCCCGGTTGCTCCGCCGATAGTCCCACGGCATCACTGGATTTGGCTGATTCCAAAAGTTCAACCGCTGCTGCTGAGCTTGGGCCTCGGCGGCTAGGAGGGCATCATCTGTGTCGGGGCAGCTGCTCAAGAATTGAGTGTAGACCACTGCATGGCCCTCGCTGACCAGTTTTAGATTGATGTTCTGACTACCCGCATAGACCTCGGCCACCATACGCCCATACTAGTCTGTGTCAGCATCGCGGAACTGAATGGTGGAACCTCTAGGGGTGACCTGCGGCTGGTAGCTTAGGAGCTAGAACTGCCCCAGGAAGAATTGATGGCCATTTCCTTTGACCGAGCCGCTGACTTCTACGACAATACCCGCACCCTAGCTCCAGAGGTGTCTGAACGACTGACAGCAGAGATTCTAAGGTTAGGGCAGGCCACCCCAGACACCACTTTCTTTGAGCCTGGTATCGGCACCGGGCGTATTGCTCTGCCCATCGTCGAGCGGGGCTATGCCTACACGGGATCGATATTTCAGAGGCGATGATGGACAAGCTTAGGCAAAAGCTTGAGGGTAAGACCCATCGGTTGACGTTGATCAATGCTGACGCTACAGCCCTTCCCTTCGAAGCCAATGCTTTTGATGTAGTAATCACCCCTCACATCTTGCACCTCATCCCTGACTGGCAAACCGCTATGGATGAGCTGCGCCGAGTGCTGAAGCCCGCTGGGGTATTTATCTATTTCCACCACCCCACCAATAAAACTGCTACCCGTGATGCCATTGGGCGACAGTGGCGGCAAATTCTAGCGGGCTATGGCTACGACTCTGGCTTCACGGGGGGTGTGACAGAGGATGTTTTAAGCCGATTGCAGGAGCAGGGGGCAACGCTAGAGACAGCGGTAGTTTCTGAGCTATCCCGCGAGAGTACAGTGGACAGTCTTATGAGAGCCTACCGCGATCGCATTTACAGCAATATGTGGCGAGTGCCTAACAACATCTACCCCAGAGCGCTTGCGGATCTTGAAGCTTGGACGGCTCAGGAGTTTTCTGATCCTGATGTACTCATGACCTCCCAGGACACCATCACGCTCACCGCTGCCTACTACTGGCAAAGCTAGAGAGGAAGCCCCTAACCTAGCTGTGAAGATTGTAATTTTGAAGCTACATACGCTCGATGCCAGGACACCAGGCCATTAATCGCTATCCCCAACAGAATGACGTACAGAAGAGAGAGAAAACGTACCTCTTTAACGTAGTACAGCCTAATAGCGATGATATCGACGACAATCCAGTAGAGCCAGCTTTCTATCCGTTTCACGGCCATCAACGCCATTGCTGTAAAGCTCATCACGGTTGTGACCGCATCAAGGAGAGGAAAGGAAGCCGCTTCTGGAAACCACTGGGGAAGCCAAATATGGATTTGTACTATAACTCCAACAAGGGCTAGACCTAAACCTAATGTAATGCCCAGTGTTAGCAATCCATAGCGGCGGTGGCTATAAAGAAATCCTTCTTTGACATCCTGGGCTGGGCCTTTTCGGTTCCACCACCACCAGCCATAGACACTAACCACCAAGTAATAGACCTGTTCTAAAGCATCGGAGTAAAGCTAAATTTGGTAGAACAGGCTCATGTAAAGCAGGACACTGATTATGCCTATGGGCCAAGTCAGCATATTCTTTCGGGCAATCAGCCACACTGACCCTAGGTAGAGCAAGGTCCCTATCAGCTCGATGTAACTTATCGGATAGCCAAGGATGGTAAAGGCGATGGTATTGATGCTGAGAAAATCAGCCATTGGCAACCTGGAACTGTTCTATGAGGTTATGGTACTTCTTAAATTGAGCGAGTATCCGTTCCACGTATCCTATCCGGGTCTGTAAGTCGCCGCTCACTCTAAAAAATGGAACCTTACGCACTACTAAGTCACTGATGATTTGCTTCTGGAAGACGGCTCTATTGCCCTCCCCAGAGCGATCCCAAGTGTCGTCGTAGGAAATATCTGTCTCACACAGAAACACCAGGTCATAGCGCGAGGAACAGAGACCCGCGAGATGGGCCAGGTGGAGCGAGGTGGTGCCGTGGTAGTAGAGCGAAAAACGGTAGGTGGTGAGGGCGTTGGTATCGGTGAAGAGGTACCGATTGGCTTGGGTCAGCTGCGCTTCTTCTCGCTCCAAATGACCTGTGGCAATTTCTTCAAGCTGCTCTAGAGACAACCGCCGTTCCACCTGATGGGTTTCCCAATATTCCCTGCCGTATTCTGGCAGCCAAACGGTTTTGTAGTGACGGGCTAGGGCTTCAGCTAGGGTAGTTTTGCCAGTGGAGGGTGCCCCCAGGAAGACGACATGGGTGATTAAATCTTGGTAGATCAGAGGATCTAAGAACTGGCAATATTGGTAAAGATTAGAACGGACTTGGGTGGCTGAGATAGGGACTGTAGTGCGGTGTGCCCAGGATGATTGGGGTGTCCAGTCCACTAGGCGATTCACAGCACCTAACGCCTGACTCATGTGTTCTCCATAAAACTCTCTAGAGTAGAAGTGAGTCACACTGTTGCCCTGAAGCTGTTTCAGAATATAGGTTTCGTGGGCTTGCTCGATTTCAGGAGTATTGCCTATCTCGGTTGGTCCATCCCAGGCTTCAATGACCTTTACCGTAGGATATAGCTGACGAATCCAGTTAGCCCTGATGGATAGCGGTACAGCAGTTGTTTCGGGGCAATCATAAATCATGACGATCACTTCATCCATCTCTGATAAGGCCGTCTCAATTAGGAGTTGATGGCCTTTGTGGAGGGGGGCAAACTTGCCGAGGGTGAGGCCACGGGTTGGCATAATGGCTGAAGATTGATTAGAACCGCAATCAGGGTAACGGGAAAGGGTTTAAGGTAGCAGTCTAGAACAGTGATTCCTGTTGAAGAACCTGCGGTACTTCATACCCTTCATCAATTGGTAGATTTAGCTGCTTGGCAGCGGCCACCGCCAAGCGATCGCACCGCTCATTCTCCACATTGCCGCTGTGGCCCTTAACCCACTGAAATTCGACCTGGTGCTGTTCACAAAGGCTTAGCAACTGCTGCCAGAGATCAGCATTGACGGGGCTTTTAGTTTGGGTTCGTTTCCATCCTTTTGACCGCCAGCGCACTGCCCAGCCCTTCATGATGGCTCAACGACATATTTGGAATCAGAGTAGATGGTTACAGCGCATTTGTGCTTTAACGCCTGAAGGCCGACGATCGCCGCCATCATCTCCATGCAGTTGTTTGTGATCAGCTGATAGCCCCCGGAGAGTTCTCTGCGGTGTTCACCATAGAGCAGCACAGTTCCATAGCCGCCTGGGCCGGGGTTGCCGATACAGGCTCCATCGGTATAGATAATGACTTGTTTGAGGGGGTGGGACATGGTTGTAGATAGCAAATTTGAAACTTTATCTCATCAAATTTCTTGGTTTTAATTAAGGATGGTATCAATCATTATTCATAAGGTTCAGGAATATCATGTGGCGTTAATTTAGCCCAAAGCTGAGGCATGGTGTCAGCATTGGTGTAGCTATAGCCCTCAATTTTGATAAAGCTATCGAGCAGCTTGCTCAAAGATAAAGCGTATTTGACAGCTGGTCTTTAACTTGCTTTTTCTTCTTACGATTACTATCTCGCCGTGTTGAACCTGTACGGCTGCCGTTAGGGCCTTCTAAGTCAATCCACTTAACCTCAACTACTGCAAAACGACCTGCCCCATCAGTGAACAGCAAATCGCCTTTTCCTTTTTCTGTTCGACTAGTTTCGACTTCCCATTCGTCATCAATGAGGTAGGGATAGTCAGGCATAAAGGTAGCGCTGTTGGCTACAAATTTTTGTTTCAGGTAGTATTCATTATTTCTGTCCCGATCTCGCCCCTGAAAATAAGCTCTAAGAACATCGTCTCTGTGTTTTATCTTTGTTTGATCCATTGCTAGTTATCTTGGTTTTACCGAGAGTTTTGGCTGTCTAATTTGACGTTCAATAATATGATTGGTTTCGCTGTTCAATGCTTCACTTTTTTCTAGCGCGCTTACTACCCGCTCCTTTCCCCCAGCTATCAGATACAACTCATCCTGTGCCCTGGTCATGGCCACATAGAGCTGTCGCCGTGCAAGCGATCGTGTATTCAAATCCTCTGCAAAACAGTCCTCAAACTGCTCGACCCACAGCAGCAGCACTGCCTTGAACTCCAAGCCTAATGAGGACAGCGTGGTTATAACTCTTACCCCCGGCTTGCGGGCGCTGTAATTGACTTTGGTTTCCTGGCTCTCTGTGACCCAGTAGACCGGCAGGCCCAGGTCTTGCAAGTGTTGGAGCATGGAGTTGAACGAAGCCGTATCCTGCTTTGGCTTTTTACGGTAGAGAATGGCAATATCCGAGGGGCTGTAGCCCAACATCACCAAACGCTGCACCTGCTCGACGGCGACATCTACAGCCCTGGCTTTAGTACCTGATTGGTAGAGAGTTGGTCGAGGCCCCTGGCGCAGGGCTGCTTCAGGCATAACAGTGGGGAATGTGGCATCGTCGGTCAGGTCTTGGTCAGTGTTCTTCACCACTGTCCACGCGGCTTCTAGGATCTCCTTGGTGTTGCAGTAATTTTGGGCCAGCTTCATCGTGCGGCCTTGGGCTTTGATGCCCACTGATTTCCAGGTGGACTTGGAACGGTTGTAGAGGCTTTGATTACCATCTGAGACAACCAGCAGATCGCCATTCTCTGGGTCTTTAAGGCCAGCGACACAGCACTGGAACCACTCGCGGGTAAAAGTGTGGGCCTCATCCACCATGATCGAGTCCCAACGGTCTGCTTCGGGAAACCGCTGGAGGGCGGTTAGAACCTGCTGACCCAAGAGAGCATCATAGGTGTCTGGGTTGCTCACAAAGGGAAGTCGGCCAAGGATTGACTTAGCCCAGCCGTGGAAATGCATGACCTCAATGCGGTCTCTGTACTGAGGGTTCATTGTGTCGCCATGCAAAAGCGATCGCAGGTGGGCAGCCAGCGTAATGTTGAAACACAGAATCAGGATGCGCTGGTCGAGCAGTTGTTGGCCAGGACTTTGGCGCGGGCTAGGAGGATCAGGGTTTTGCCAGAGCCAGCTACGCCAGAGATCAGCGGTGGCCATCCTTCATGTTGTGGGCAAGGCGTTCCTGGTCGAGATCGAGGGGGACAATCACAGTGCTGCCTTCGGGCAGGTTAGCTCCAGTAGGCACGCTCTTAGGCCCAGCAGGCTTTTGTTTGATAACGGTCTCGGGATGCAGACAGCCCTTAATCGTGTTCACCTGGTCTACTGTAAGCGTCGGGAAGTCGAAGTAGACCTTGAACATGTCCCGCAGCCGCTGCACCAGCATCTCTGGGCTGTAGCTCTCCCACTTCAGTAGTTCATCTCGGTAGGCGACCTGGGGCTGCTGGAGAAAGTTGTAGATGCTCTCCTCATGAGCTTGCGGTTCGTTAATGTTGCTCATTACAGCGCCGGTACCCACGGGAAGGACTAGCTTGCCCTCATAGTTGCCATCAGGCTAGCGGAGGATGGGGTAACCCTTGAATCGTTCAGCGGCGGTGCAGAAATAGTTGTGGGCTTGTCTGAGGGGAGATTGGTGGCTCTCTGTTGTCCCATACTTATCCTTGACTTTGAAGAATCGCTCTCCAGCCTCAATGATGTTGCCGGCATACCACCCCTTGACCTCGATGATCAGCAGGCGGGCTGAGGATGGTGAAGTCAGGATAGAGGTTGCGCTGTAGACGTGGCTCATACCAAACGATGAAATCCTCGGGCAGCTTAGTTTTGAGGATATTGAATAGCCGCTGTTCACCCTGGCTGGCGGTGGAAGGAATGGTTTCGGGGATGGTGAGAGCCATAGATGTTGAGTCAAGCCACTGTGGTTAGTTATCCCCAGAACAGAGCAAAGCCCAGCAGGCAAACCATAAGCACATCAAAAAGCCTACTTAGTTAAACCTCCGGTAATGGCAACCGCAACCAAATGGGCAGATGATCACTCACCTCATGTTCAAATTTTTCATAAAACTCTTTCTTCTCTTGGCTACTTAAGTCCTTAATAGGCGGTAGCTCAAGGGCTTCACGAAACAGTTCTACAAAATTTACAACACCATAGTCTGGACCTTGAGGTGGTTCAGGTCCCATCTCCGGGTTTTTGTCATAGGAAGGAAGGCGTGGGTCATGGCTGAATAGGCCAATTTGATCAAATGTCTCACTCAAACGTGCATTAGTACGGAATGGTTCAGTTGAACCTTTGTGGACATCTAAAAATGGAAAATTGACGTTAGTGGTACTGCCAGCAGCCTGCATGCCTTGATTAAAGGTTTTGATGTGTTTCTCTATTTGAGGCCTATCCTTTTTTGGATTGCTAAAGCTTAAGTTAAGGTCACCCATCAAGACATAGTTAGAGAAATAAGTGTTATCTTGCTCCTGAACTCGGCCTATAATCCATTCCATCAATGCATCGAATTCTTGACGGCGATCCTCAAGAGAAGTACCAAAATACAGGTGAGCATTGATAGCCATGATTTGGTAGGGCTTTGTCTCAGGATGGCCTACTATTTCGAAGCTGGCACAAAAGGGCTGTCGAATGAACGTCAAGAACACAGGTATTTGAATCTTTGGTGCTTTAGGTTCGGAACCAATAGGGTTGGCTCGCCAAGCATCCCGAGTTTGAAGGTAGTCTAGATAAGGCTTAGCAGTTTCGACCAAAACCTTGTAGTGAGCAACGATGGTTGTTAGAAGCTTGGTACGGTCATAGGAGACATCAGAGACAATGTTACCCTGACGAATAAGGTTTCGATTATAGATAAACCCTAGACGTTCACCTAGTCCTTGTTCGCCAGGGAATTGCCCAGTCTTATCAGAAACAATAGCGTCATATTCAGGCCCCATTAAGCTTACTAGCTTGTCAAAGCCTTCCAAATCGCCCATAATCTCTTGGACGGATAGCAGATCAAAGCGCTTACAAATGTTCGCAAGAAAGTTCCAAGTATTTGTGCTTCGACTGCTTACGCTACCTAGCTTGCGGATATTAAAAGATCCCAGTACAGCAGAGCCGTAAGTACGCTGAGGAATGCCGTATTTATAGGGATCGCTCTCTAACAGGGCATTGATATTTGCCCATTCATCAGCAGTTAAATCAGCCATTAGTGAGACCTTTAGGATAGATCCATATTCTAAGGATAGTGGCTTTGTCAGAATTAGGATTTGAGCTACTTGTGCTTGACCAATATTTATTGATTAAGTTTCCACAGCTTTCCTCCAACTGTCACTTCAGCGACCACTTGCCTTCCAAAGACTTCAAAATAGCTCTGGTTGATTCCTGATACAACTCGGCCAGGTTGGCAATCGCCCCTACACTATGCCCTTCCAACTCACTACAGCAGCTCAGCACTTTCAGGGCCATGCGTTGGGGCTCATCCGGGTGGGGCAGAGAAAGTTTGCGGTGTTGACGATCGCACTCAAAGTACCGGAATATATCTCTCCACCTCCCTGAGCGGCTCAAAAGACACATCACTACTAGAGCCTTTGACAAAGCTCTGCGGGAAACGCTCGATTACCTAGGCATTCGGGGCATGTCTACCTATAGCTTCCGGCAATCGCTGCTGACGATGATGCACTTTGAGAAGGGCTACTCTCTACGAACCCTTCAGAAAATTACGCAGCATGAGGACATCGGCAACCTGGCCAGGTATTTGGAGATTGGGCAGCAGGAGGCAGATGAGGCGTTGAGAGGACTATGGGGATGAAATAGAAGTTCTAAAACTTCTCAAGTGGTGAATAGCAGTTGTGAAGAGGCAGCTAGCTCTGGGGTATTAAATATGATATCAAACCACCTAGAAGAGGAACTAAAATCACTAAATTAGATGACAGATTGGATAGTGGATGCTTCATTATGTTTAGCCACTCCTCCGCTTTTAACCTTTTTTCGTGGCACTCTGACCAGTCTTTTGAACTTAATGGAGGAATCTCTATGTGTTGAAGAATGTATAATTTCCCTTTTTTGGGTAGCATAACTTCAGAAGGAAAATATAGAATGACTAGAATAAAGCTAAAGTAAGCACCATAAACAATTGTCAACACAGGCGGAAAAGGAGAAGATGTAAAGCCTGCATCAGCATAATTTTGCAAAGCACGTTGAAGTCCTCCTGTGGCCAACGTCCCAAGCCCAATGATTATGCTCACCGAAAAAATAAGACTACTGAGATAATTTTTAAGCAGAAAATACTCAGCTAAAAATGATTCGCCGTCAACTCTAATTTTTGAAGCAAGACTCGAAAGAGAAAATAGCCCTAAAATAGAAGGCAACACCGAAATTCCACACAGAATAGTAATGATATTAGTGCGAACATCGAGTGTAAGTATTTCCCCAGGCCTAAACACTGGTCCAAAAGCTTGGAAAAAGAGAAAGGGTACAGAGAAAATAACTATTAATAATAGCAATTGCCAGATGATATTCAGAAAGTTTTTTGAAGCCAACTTCTTCTTCAAGTGAAGGAGGGCAAGCAATCCATGAATGAATGCAAATGGTATAGCAGAAAACAAAATGCAAACAATAAAAAGCCAAGTGACAAAATCGGGCGTATTCCTAAATGCCTCCAGTTCTTGACTAGGCGGCCATGACAATAATAGAACACAGGCACCAGTTAATCCGCCAAATAGACAAGCTGCCATCAGAATGTTAATGCTAGTCAACGGATTCTTATTTAAGAAGTTCATGTGATCGTTTTCCTGTCAAAAGAAAATTGGTTTTTTGAAAATTTAGCTGTGTGTCATATTGCTGAAAAGGATTATCTAAAAATTTGACTCTTTCAAGTCTTAAAATCTAGCTAAATTCCGAGATTTGGCTACTACCTCTACCAAGTCTATAACCGCAATTGCAACCTTTGTAGCAAAAGATTCTCCTGGTCGAACTCTTGCAAAACGTAGTGATATATCCTCCTGCAATACCTCTATTGACGATATAGAATCACCATAATTCGAATATGCCAACTCTAACCATGGAAAAGCCGTCACCAACCTTTCAGCCGTTGGTAGCCGATCGCGCTTCCTGTGAGAGTTAAAGTCTGGGTCAGACGGCACCAAGTTCCACAGCTCATTGGTTGGGTAGACCGCTATCGGCAAGATGTGGTCGAGGTTGTAATCAATGCCCTGGGCAATACGCTTCTCTGTCCAGGGGCAGGTAAAAGCGGTGCCTAATTGGGGGTAGCACTGGTGTTTGCGTGGGGACCGTAATTCGTTGATGAGGAAGAAGCCATCGGCGGGATTCTTCAACCCTCCAATCACCTGCTCCCACTGCCGCCGTAGTTTGGTCAGAGCAGGTCTGAAAGCCACATTGTTGATGATCTGCCCCTGACGCTGTGCCCGCTGTCCCTGTTGAATGGGCTGGTCAATATCTACGAAGGGCCAGTAGTAAGCGATCCAGAACTCGGCTAGCAGTTTGAGAGGAACCGCCACGTCGCTTTGATAGCTTCTTAGGTCGGGGTAGGTTAGCACTACGTCATTGATAGCTCGCAGCAGCGCGATCTTGTAGCTCGTTACTTTCGTATCATGCTTGAGAATGGTGCTGATCACTTTATCGGAGGCTAGCACTGGCTTACTGCGCTGTTATTTCATAGCCAAGCTGCTTTGCTATATCGAGGAAAGGGACGATGTTGCCGATGCCCCATTGGTTGCAGACTGCAACGGTTTGATTATCCCCTGTCCGCAAAATCTGACTCTCATCTAGGAAGTAGCGCTTTTGACCCTTCTCTAAGGCTCTCTCAATCGGAGCTACCACCCCAAAGGACCTGTGGAGGAAGTTGGGAAATACCTGCCTCAGCTCAGTTAAAGTTGTCTGGGGGTGATCATGAATGTATTGAGTAACTACGGCCAGCACCAAGTTGCGCTTGTTGTACACCTGATCCAGGAACTCATATTGAGTGTTATCTCGACTAGATCGAGCGGCCGCTCTTTGCGCCTCTGCCTGCTCCCGAATTCTTACCTGGTATTCCTCTGCCTCCGGCAGGGGGATAATCTGCTCAATGTCTAGCAGCAATTCGTTTCCGAATTTATAGGGCTGAAGGCGAACACAGCGAATGTCTAGGTCACGCTTATTCAGCCACATGACGGCTGTGGTCAACTCTTTTGAAAAATTGGCAGAAGCCAGCACAATTCTGACATCCGTAGGGAACTGCTCCTCCTGCGGATCGCTCCACCCCAGAAAGCCTAGGATTTCTACCTCAGCATCTTTCGCAATGCCCCGCTTATCGAGGTACTGCTGGTGAATCTCGATGGCTCGCTTGAAGGTCAGTGTAGAAACCATCGCGGCATAGCGCAGAGACTGCAGCTCCATATGAGCCCCAGTTTCATCACGCTTGAGTTCAATCACAACTAGGTTGGCCTGCTTATCGATACCCAGTAGGTCGATTCGCCGTGCTCCCTCAGTCCAGCCTGAGAACTCCTCAGATAACACCATCGTATCGGGTGAAATAACGTTGATGTTGTCTCTGAGTGCAGCTTGCAAGTCAGTACGCTCCTGAATACCTTCCGCTCCAAACTGAGTGCTATTTACTGCTGCGATTTGTTTGTCTTTAAGGGTGAAAAGCGGCATGATTCCTGTGGTTAAGGTTATCTGGAAATTCAAGTAAATCAGGGTTTAGCGCCGATTGAACTCAACCTGGCCTACATAGACGAACTCTCCATACTGTTCATCACCGCTGAACAAGCTGACTTCATAGGCTCCAGGGCCAGGAAGGGAGCAGGTTATTTGGGGGCCTTGGGTAGCGCTCTCTAGACAATGCTCAGCTTGGGTAGAGCTTTTGAGAGAGTAGCTAGGCAGCAACCAGCGTTGATTAGGATTCTGAAGCTGAATCACCGCAGTTTGATGAGTATCTGATTGCGATCGCATGGGAGCAACCAGTTTCATCCCTTCGGCAAAGAACTGGGCTTTCATCATCGGTTGGCGCAGGAACTCACCACGGGTAATGGGTTGTGGGCGCAGTTGCCATGCCTGGTCCTCAGGAAAGTGGCTAATGCCCATCACCTCTGGGGGCGGGAAGAGGTAATCGGTCTTGTAGGCCTTAGTGAAACCTGACTCTCGATCCACATAACCACTGTTCCAGGTTGGATCAATCAAATACCATTGTCCGTTTATTTTTGCCGCATTCCAAGCATGGCTTTGGCCCTCTAGATCGCTGGTGGAGTTGCGGGAGTCGCCTGTTACATAAACAATCTCTTCTCCAATTGCCTGGCCCAGAGCTTCGAGCAGTTTGGCATAGCCTGCACAAACGGCTACTCGGCGATGGAAGACTGTCTCAGCATCTTGAGGAGGATAGTTGCCCGCAAAATAGTTGGGGGCATCGTAGGCGATGCGATCCGCTACGTAGTCGTGGAGTGCCTTGATGCGCAGCATTGGATTCTTTTCCTGGCTGGCGATGTACCGAGCGACAGAAGCAATGCTGGTTTCAGCGCTAGGAGGCATGCCGATTACGGCGGGATGTAGCTCGGCCCCTGTCCAAGGCCATCCTTTGTCCTGCCCTGCCGGACGAGTTGACGGGGCAGGCTGGGGTCGCACCTGCGTTGTATCGGCGTATTGGTCGAAAGGATTGTTGTGGAATCGCAGATATAGCCCTTCGAGGCCGCTGGCAAGCGTAAACAGGCCCTTACGAGTCAGTTCTGCTTGTGGCCCCTGCATGCCATCAAGGAACCAATCGCCACGGGTAGACAGGGCCAGGAAGGAGGTCTGAGGTCGCAGGATCAGCAGCAAAAAGAGGAAGGCCAGGTTGAGCAACAGCGTTCTCAAGACAATGCGATCGCCCCAAGTCAGAATGCTGGGTGCTTTTTGCCGTTTGCGGCCTCGCATATCCCACAGGATGGGCACTAGGGGGAATAAGAGGATACCTGAGAAAACTGTCAGTAGCTTAGGACCGTTGACATAGGCGACAAGAGAGGAAGCTAACCACACGCCTAGCACTGGGGATAGGAAGACTGCTAGGTAAAACAGTGTTCGAGTGATGAGTGAGGGCAGCTTCAGGAATATAAACCGCATGTCATTTTGGAGAGAGAACAGCCAGGAAGGGCATAAACCCTAGGTTGCCCGGTTTTGAAGCTGTCCTATAAGACTGTCCTGTGAGAAGTGAAAAATGTCTTGGTTGATACAACTCTTCCTTGTCCTCCCTCCTAGGATAGGTTGTCATAATAACTGGCTTAAAGTTCGCTTAGTTTACGCTTCTAAAAATGCTTTTGGGTTCGGTTACTTAAACCCAAATTTTAGAGCAACAGTGTACTTTAGGTTGGCTTTTTGATGTTTAAATTAATCACTTCCTGAAACTCATGAGCCTTAATGCTTCACCAATTCCTGTAAGTGTCATTACTGGGTATTTAGGGTCGGGAAAGACAACCTTGCTTAATCGTATGCTCACTGAGGAGCATGGCAAAAGAATTGCTGTCATAGTCAATGAATTTGGCGAGGTAGGAATTGATAGTCAGCTAGTCATTGATGCTGACGAAGAAATTTTGGAAATGAATAATGGCTGTATCTGCTGTACTGTCAGAGGTGACTTAGTTCGCATCTTTGATAGCCTTCTAGAAAAACAGGATAAGTTTGACCATTTGGTGATTGAGACGACAGGGTTAGCTGACCCAGCACCCGTCATTCAATCATTTTTCGCAGATGAAACGATGAGGACTAAGACTCAGCTAGATGCAGTCATTACAGTCGTTGACTCAAAGCATATTTGGGAGCACTGGGAAAGTGACGAAGCTCAAGAGCAAATTGCTTTCGCAGACGTGATATTGCTTAACAAGACTGACCTAGTATCTTCAGAGGTCGTTGATGAACTGGAGCAAAGAGTTCGCGGAATGACAGCCTTTGCCAAGGTTTATAGAACTCAGGACAGTGATATTGCCATGGACTCCGTTCTTGGCATCAAAGCCTTTGATCTGAAACAGGCTCTGCATATAGATCCAGACTTTCTAGACGAAGATGCTCATGAGCATGATGAGTCAGTTTATTCGGTTTCTATCGTTGAAGAAGGTAGCGTAGACGGCGATAAGTTTAACCGCTGGATTTATCAGCTTTTACAAGATAGAGGGGCAGATATCTTTCGTATGAAAGGCATTCTAGATATTGACTCAGAAGATAGGCGTTTCGTCTTCCAGGGAGTTCACATGCTATTAGATGGTAGACCTGGGCGCATTTGGAAAAGTGATGAGTTGCGTAGGAATGAACTCGTATTCATCGGTCGTAACTTATCAGAGATGGAACTCAAAGATGGCTTTCAGGCTTGCCTTGCATAACGAGTATTGCCAAAAAGTGAGTGGTTTGAAAAATTAGGAAAAGGTCGTTCCATGAAGAAGCTAGATGCCTATAGTGTCAGTATCGGAGTATTAGGTGCTATAGATACTTTTCTCACAGCAACAGTGATTCTTGTGCCAGTTTGGGTCACGTTCATTGCTTGGGCATCGTTTTTCATTTTAGGAGGGAAGTCATCTGGCCTCAAACAAAGTATTGCTTCCAATTTGACAGGCATTGTGATTGCCTCGCTCACTTTGCTTGCGATCACCGCTTTGGGTGCAAATCCGTTTATTGCCGCCGTCTGTGTTGGATTGGGAAGTGCTGCCATGGTCCAGGCATCTAAAGCTACTCTACTTACTGCAATCCCTGCAATTGTTTGGGGATTTGCTTCAACAGTGGGCACTACTGTTGCTACAGGAGTGCCTATTACTACGGTGGGTCTGACCAATCCGGGTTTAGTAGCGGCAGCAGCAATGATTTTAGGGGGGCTATTTGGTTATCTCTCTGAGTTTTGGGGTGATGCTATGACAACAAGCGAAGTTACCGCTGTAAGTAATCAAACTCGCGCCTAAGCCTCCCTAATAGCTCGAATTTATTCAATATGCTTTCGTTAGGACAAATAAAATGAAGCTACAGCATTACATCGGTGGAATTGAAGGACTTGAACCTTCTAGCTTTGAGAAGAAAGTCTTCGTTCAACCGTGGGAAGAACGTATCTTTGGCATTCACGTTGCCATGATGGGGCTGAGTAACCATTTAGAGGCCGTTGAGTCCGTCCCAACTAAGTTCAGTAGCTTTTGGACTTGGGGCCATCTCCGCCAAGGTGCAGAGGGGATGAACCCATTTGACTACTTTAAGTACCGATACTATGAGAAGTGGTTAGGTGGTATTTCTGGATTCTTTGTTGAATCGGGTTATGTAACAGAGGAAGAGCTAAGTACAAAAACAGCAGCATACTTAGGAAACTTAGATGCACCATTACCGAGTGGCGGTGAGACAGCTATTGATGAGCAAATAATTGAGTACCTGAGGGTTGGAGACTCACCCGCTTGTGATGTGGAGGCTCAACCTAAGTTTAAGGTTGGTGATACCGTTACTGTTAGAAATCCACCCCCTGTTGATCACTGCAAGCTACCAGGGTATCTGCGAACTAAGAAAGGTATTGTTGATGAGGTCTACGAAGGTACCTACAACTATTACTTTCCAACGGGTGATGGAGTAGGCGATCCTATGCCTATCTACAATGTCGTCTTTGATTCCCACGACATTTGGAAAGACATTACTGAGCCCAATACCAAAATCTACGTTCAGATTTTTGAGGGCTATCTAGAAGATCCAGAATAGTTCATGGGTTTTTATTAAGTATTCTTGGGTAATTAGGTATGACTGAGAATGTTGGCCGCGAAACATATAGTGCCGCCCGCGTTAAGGCACTAGAGTCTCTGCTGATCGAAAAAGGAATCATCACTAGCGAAACTGTCGATAAAGTGATTGACTTCTTTGAGAAGGATATGGGGCCATTTAATGGTGCCAGAATTGTTGCTAAAGCTTGGGTTGACCCAGCATTTAAGGAACGTCTACTAGCAGATACTCCTTCAGCAATTGCGGAGATGAGTTTTCCCCGTGGTATGGCGGGGGCGGAAGGCGAGAATATGGCCGCTGTTGCCAACACTCCTGACGTCCATAACTTGATTGTTTGCACGATGTGCTCCTGTTACCCTTGGCCAGTGTTGGGCCTGCCGCCTTATTGGTTTAAAGATCCTACCTTTCGAGCCAGGGCTATCCGTGAACCCCGGAAAGTGCTCAAAGAGTTTGGTCTAGATGTCTCTGAGTCTGTTGAAGTTAAGGTCTGGGATACCAGTGCTCAGATTCGATGGTTTGTTCTGCCAGAACGCCCTGAAGGAACGGAAGGGTGGACAGAAGAGCAACTAGCGGCCATTGTCACTCCTGAATCCATGCAAGGGGCGGCCAGGGTAGTAGTGCCAGCTTAATCATTAAGCAACGTCTAAGAATCACTAGGTAGCCATGCAGATTAAATTTGAACAGTTCGCAGCCGCTAGTATGCTGGGTAGCGCTGATTCTCCCCCACGCGATAATGGGGAGATTCTGTTTCAAAGGCCCTGGGAAGGCCGTGCCTTTGGAATGGCAATTGCTCTGTCCAAAAAAGGACATTACGAGTGGGAAGACTTTCGGCAAGGGCTCATAGCATCAATAGCTGAGTGGGAAGCGACTCACTGTAAAGATGACCCAGATTGGGATTATTATCTTCGTTGGCTTGCATCTCTAGAGAATTTAGTACTTGAGTCTTCCCTTGTCAGCGAAGAGGAGTTAAAAGAACGAACTCGTCAGATACTGGTTGAGGCCAATAAAACCTCGATTTAACCTGAGCTAACTCTTCCCGTTTCGTACCTTTAGCCTAGCTTTGTTCTGTTTCTTCAAATACTTTCAACCCTCCTAGAAGGTTGTTTGTCATTTGGGCATCTCTCTTGCAGCCAATTTAATCGTGAGGAACACAAAAGTGGCATCAAAGATTACTGGCATTAGACATCGGGCTGGCCTGGGTCTGAGCAGTTTCGTGAAGCTTATTATAGGTATCTTTGCCCTTCTAGGAGTAGCTTCTCCCGCCTTTGCCCATCACCCATCTGGAGGTGTAATATCGGCTACTTTTATGGAGGGATTTTTGTCAGGGCTTGGTCACCCAATCATTGGGTTTGATCATCTAGTTTTTGTTATATCTGTGGGATTGCTAGCGTCAACTGTTGCCAGAGGTTTCTGGGTTCCTGTTGTGTTTGTCTCAACAGCTCTTGTAGGAACAGGGCTTCAATTAATGCTGGTAGATATGCCTATAGTTGAAATAGTTATTTCAGCTTCAGTGCTTGTCTCTGGCATCTTGTTAGCAAAGTTAGAGAAACCTGGCACAGCCATCATTACAGTTTTGGCAGGTATTGCAGGATTGTTTCATGGCTATGCTTATGGAGAAGCCATTATTGGCGCTACGGCAGTTCCTTTAGCAGCTTATCTAGCTGGGTTTACTTTGATTCAGGCAATTATTTCTTTGATTTCCTTCAAGATAGCTACAGAAGCCATAAAGTCTAGCGTTAGCTACCCTGATTTTCTGCGTTTGGCCGGATACATTGCTGTAGGGGCTGGAATGGCATTTATGGCTGCTAGCTTTTAAGCCACTTGCTCGATGAATTCTCAGAATGGGCTAGGAGTGTAATCTTCTAGCCTTTGCTTTTTTAAAGCAATTGAAGTTAATGCTCTTGACTTTATCTGAGGCGATAAGTGCCACTGGTCTTGCCTAGCCTTTACCAGCCATATTACTCTCTCTTGCTTGTGACTACCGACCTCTGCTATGACTAATATAAACTTTAGATATTTGCTTTGAAGTTGGCCAGTTCCGTGAAAGTAACTAACTCAAACGGTCAAATTTTTATTTGGCCTAATATGAGCTTAGTCTAAAAAAACTCCATCAGTTTTCTGGATCATATTCAAGATACTCTGTTAGAGCCGAAGCAACTTCTCCTCTGGCATCAACTCCTCTAATAAATCATAGGGATTTATATTTAGTCTTTCCCAATCTTGATTGAGTTCATCCCATAATTTCTTAACTGCTGGGGGATAGTTCTCTGGTGAATCTTTGTAAACTCGACAAATATACTGCATCAGGTTAAAGCAAATAGTTGCTTGCCCTGCTACGGTTACATCTGCTAGCTGCTGAGGCCTATCAAACCATAAAGTAGTAGGCATTGCTGCCGCATTCTCAGCAACCTGCTTTAACTGTGAGCTGAGAGACGTTACCCCAGGAAGACTTACATTAGGTTTCACTAACCGATCAATCCGGTTCGAAATAAGCTTTCCTTGGTATCTTTTATCGCTATATGCCCGAGCGAAAATCAATGCTTTAATACGATCCATAAAAACAGCATTGGTTAGCGCTAGTAGAGATGTTACGCGTAACTCTACTAAATATAAGAATTCATCTACCTTTAACAATTTCAGATCTTGCCATCCTGCTAGTCCTGCCTGGGGTATACGTGGCAATAACTGGTTTTTGACTAACTCTCGTCCCCACCAAAGACTAGCGATGACTCCAAAAGCTAAAATCAGTGGCATCAATACCGAGAAGAAATGCTGCCAAAAGATGAATGTCCCCTGTTGGATTTCCCTCCAAAGCTCATAACTTACCGATACCACCGTTGAGATACAAACAAGTAGAAAAAAACGGATAAACCAGTCTAATTGCCCTAAGGTTAAATTGCCAGATGGCTTGTCATTTTTAGGATACTCATACAAGTTATCCTGAAGAGAATCTACGTCTGAAATAATAAATAGCCCCAGAGATTCTGAATCTTTTCAACTATCTGACAAGATCAAGCTGTCAATTCCTTGGTTATCGAAAATGCCACCATCCATTAACGCTAAAGAGCGGAACTGCCCATTTTCGCCAACAGCATCCTTCACCTTAGGAGGAATCTGATTGTTGGGCCAGGCAAAATCCTGAGGAAATTCTAGTGGCTCAAACCCACCAGGGAAACAAGATGAGGCTGCTACAATATCAGCTAGTCGAATCTCTTTTGCGGCATCCTTAGGAATGGACACATTGCCATTACCTATACGAGCACGGCCATTAGCGCTTTTTTGGAACCTAAAAGCTACACCAGTTCGAAATTCAGTTGTATTAAATGAAATTTCCTTAATAGAGATCTCTGCGTCAAGAACTTCACCTAAAGTGTATGGATGTCCTTGAGGGGACTTTAGAAAAGTGTCAGCATACACGTTTGCCATCGATAATATCAGCTTTGGCTGACCTGAAGGCACTCGACTAGGGCCTTGACTTAAATCTGCTAATCCAGCTTTAAATAAATCCTGATCACGGAGAAAGCGATAGAAGTTTTGGAAGAATTCAAGAAATCCAATTCCCTCCACCAATGACAAGATATATTTTGATCCTGTGAACGTTCCCCCTGATACTGTGGATAACCTAGATAACTGAGTAAGTAGTTTAATGCGCTCAAGATAGGCTAGGGTTCCAAGATGAAACGCTGCTGCACGGTAGCCGCCCCCTGATAAAGATAACCCAATTGGAATCTGAGACAAATCTTTGGGCGTCTCTTCTGGAAACTGCTTGAAATCTAAAGGTGTTGTTGTCATACGGTTTTGTTCTTCACGCTAATAGATTCTGTTCTAATACCATAGAGCGCTTTTCATAGCTCAACACTTAGAATGATTTTTAACAAGCAGACAGGCAACGGTAGGATTAAGAGATTAAGAGATTAAGACCTGTTCCACAACCGTTTAGCCTACGAAAAAATAAGAATTTAAGCGCTTGCTCAGAAGAGTATCCGGACTATTAATAGTTCTTAAGGAATGTCTCACGGGGCAGTCTTGTTGCTAGATCGCGCTTCGCCTAACCAACCCTCACGCTAGGAATCTCCCCCAGTGGTCGTATATCTTAGTGTGAACTACTCTGAGCGCATCGCCCAAGTGGGCCCTAGGCCCATCGCCCCAAACTTGACCGCATTGGGGTTGAGCTTGCGGTTGAGGTCGTCCATAGCCTGCACCAGCGTTCGTCGCTACCACCAGAGAGACGTCCTGGGCCGGTTGGGAGCGATCGACCACCAGCAAATTCCCTAGCTACCCATCCTGATCCGCCGCTATAGCTCCCTCGACCTGCATGAAGAAGGTGGCAGCGGGGTTATGGGTGGGTGGTGATTGAGTTGAGGCTTTGCTCGATGGCATCGCTAGGGACGGGGAGGGCCCCTATGGGGCTTAAAAACCTGGAATTTATTGCTTTGATGGTAGGGAGAATGAACCTGTACTTTCTTGGCATGCAAGAATGAAGGACACAATTCTGTCAACTAGCTGCCTGCAGTAAAATCAAGGAATTTAGGGACAACTATGGCTTCAAAATTACGATTTAAGCCCATCTCTCATAGCTGGGTGGCCCTACATCCCAATCCTAAGGGAGTAATTCAATTTGTCGGTGGGGCTTTTTTCGGTACTTTTGGGCCGATGTTCTTTTACCGTCACTTACTTCGATACCTTTATGAAAAGTCGTACACTATCGTATTGTTACCATTCAATTTTTCGTTTGATCACTACCGAGAAGCCATTTTCTTGGTTAAAGAGCAGTACCACATTCTGCCTGACTTAGTCAGACTGGCGATGCTTGCAGGCTATGACCACCAATTTTATCTGAAGGACTCAAATTACTATTGGATTGCCCATAGCATCGGATGTAAGTATGTCTCGCTGCTGGAAGCATTTAGTGCCCTGCCCGATGATAAAAGCGAGGCGACTCAATTTATCCGTGAACTGCTCAAAAATCTGCCGGACGAGTCGTATAGCGAGACAGCTATTGAGAAGGTAGTGGCTCAAATTGACCGCTTGTTTGGAGATTTGCAGATCGAGGCGAAAAGCACCCAGAAACTCATTCATGATTATCAGCAGAGCATTGGGCAGTCCTACGATGAAAGTGCTGAATCGATCTTCTTAAACCTGTTTATTAAGAATCAGCCCTCTGTTTTACTGGCACCTTGCACCAGTGATACCTCCAGTGCAGTCAAACCCAAGGCCTTTGCTCGACTAGTCGACAAATGGGGAATGGGAGTTAAACCGACGACGGCGACTACCTGTGCCCTGATTAAACAATCTGATCTTTTTGGCTTACTTGGGTTAGTGTGTTTTCAATCTGACAAGATTGCTGCGGAAACCTGTCAGTGGTTTTTAGAGGTGCTTAAAAAACCATCTAGAGAAAATCAAAAATATCTCAATGGTGGACATCTCAGGCCGCTAGGCGTTCAGTTGGTCAATCACGTTGTTAATCCCTTCTTTGATTGGCCTCTGCTCACCTTAACTGATAAAAGAAATGCTGCTTTAGAAGACCTTATGAGTGAATTGCTAGAGAGTTTTTCGGCACGGATTTAGCCTTAGTATCGTTTGTTGTTCTAAGCTACTCGACCGAGTGCTTAAAAAGCTATCGCATCTATCAGATGCGATAGCTTTTATATTGTTTGGAGAGCTAGCAGTGAGTTGATTCCGGACAATTCAACGGACTAGTGATGAAGTTGAATAGCTAACTTCGGTTGAGGACAAAGAGTGCTCCTGCAGTTGTCCAGATAAGTGCCTGTTCAAGGTTCCTCTAATTGTTGTTAACTTTGAAATTGACTTTTGCCTCGCCTAGTAGATTGCCCTTTGCTTGGCGGCTTTCATAGACCTTCAAAAAGATCGTGTTTTCCTGCTTGAGGTTCAAGTTTCCACCATTAAGATTCCCAGTGGGGTCATCGCCGAAAATAGCGTAGGGTGAAATATTTTCCGTTTTGGTTAATTGAGCGTTGTTGAGATTGAATACGATACTGCCAACCTTGTTTTTGAAGGCACTATCAGGAGTTACAACAGCGGCAATGGTCACATTGCGATTAGCGATATCACTGGCGCGAATAATATCATTATCATCGATGATGGTAATGAGTTCATCAGTATCGGCATCAAACAACCCGACTTCGAGGTCTGTAATACCGTATGTTTTACGCGCATTGACGAGGTAAATAGCATCACCTTTGGGGAAGTAAACAAAGGGTTGTTCCCGAGCCGCTTGTTGCAAGCGGGGTGGCAGTAGGTTGAAGACCTTAGTGAAGTCGACTGTGACTTGCTGGGTCTTGCCGTTGACTACAATGCCTTCAGCATTGGGACGACAGTTTAATTCCTTAATCTTTTCGATCGCTTTGTCTTGAGCCTCTGAATTGACAGACACATATACGAGATAGCCTTTATTCTCTAGGCTCTTGGCTGCTTGTTCAGCCTCGGATGCGGTTTCGAAGAAGGCGATTTGCGTATCCTTGATCTCAACAGGACAACTGCTTTCTTTAGTTTTGCCCCCAACAACTGAGTAGATAAAGCCCGTCTTGTTTTGGCCGTTTTCAGAAGTTACCGGGCCCGAAAACTGAATTCGGGTGGCAGTGCCAGGAATTTTAGGCTCAGCTGTTGAAAAATCTAGGTCGGCACCTTGAAATTTACCATTGCCTACTTGAGTCGGATTGAGGTCTCTGACATTGAGGGGAACTGAAATATCGTAGTCCAGGATGTCTTTTAGTACCTTCACCTTGCTTTCTTGACCTGACGCATCAGTATAAAAACTGGTTAGTCCAATATCCATTCCGTCTTCGAAGATAGACTGAGCCAGAGCAACATTGCCTAGGGGCAGAATCAAGATTGCGAATATACAAGCAATCAAGCGAAATAGAACAGAAAAATACTTCTTCATTGAATTCGAAGGCATCAAAACATCCTCATCAATACTGTTAATGCACATGATTAAGTCAAGGTAGGCGGTCGCGTCTTTGCTTGAAAACTGGACCTTGCTTACTGCCCGTGAACTTACTTAGAAAGAAACAACCTGATAAAAGATGATTCCGGAAACTAGAGCGGCATTCTGAAATAGGAAGTTCAAAAATGAAGGCAATATAGGCCTAGTAGAGCTTTTCAGTACATGTAGGATGGTCAAAGGGCTTGAGTCCGTGTCCATCATCACCGAATGCCTCATAAACGAGACAATTTTTTGGCTTTGGCCTTACTCATGGATCTTCTCCACTTTCCAAGCCGACTGTGCCCCGTTTTTTCCTGCCCTAGTGAAGCGAAAGCCATAGCGCTCGAAGGTTGCCTCATAGAGAGATGAGAGGCCAAGGATATCGGTTAGTTCACTGGTGCTAGGCCGCCAGTCGTTGTTGGCGATCGCCTGAAGTTGTTCAAAGCGAGAGAGTGGGTTCGGCGGTGCCGGTGGTGCAGATGAGGGCTGTTGGTTGGCGATCGCAGCACCAAAGCCTGAAGCATCTCTAGCTGTCCTGTTGCCCCGTGAGACTGTTCTGGAGTTGGGCTAGGAGTATGAATGAGGTACTGGTGTCTCATGGGACTGTCTCGTAGGTTGGCCTAGAATGGCAGCGGCAGAAGCCTCTAGCGTGTAGTCCTGCTGAATCAGTTCGTGGATTTGATCCAGCAACTTGATGTGATCCGCCGTTACGTAGGCTTTGTTTTTATCGCGTTTGACCGTCACAATCCCGAGGACATTGGTGCGGTTGTAGATCTGAGAACGGGCAACTCCATAGCGGTTGGGTAGGCTTTTTAAGAGGCAGTTCATCCACCAAAGCGCACTCTACTGGTTCTGTCATGGCTGGTGTTTTGTCTAGCTCAGACAGGGCACTAGAAAGCCTTTAATCCCAAGCGCTCTCGCTGTACTGTCTAATGTATTGTCTTGCCACCATAGCCACGATGGCAGGATTTGTGAACTCCAGAACACTCTTTTTGCAGTACAATTGAACTACCAAAAAACACAAACACACCAGCCCTAGAGTGATGTTCTTAGGGCTTTTTTTATTGGGCGAATTCTTTCCCTGAACTGTTCTGGGGACAGATAGTGTCCCCCAAAACCTGAAACCAGCATTGCTCCAAAGCTTACCGAATTGTCTTATTGGACAATCAGTACAACCGTGCTATCGAACAGGAAAGCGCACACCTGCCGCACTTTTTTGCACAGCTAGCCGCACAAGGGACAAACACCCCAAGCACAGCGCTAGTGCAGTGGTCGAACAGGTAAAAACGCTTCTATTTCAAAGGTTTTACCGCTTTCTTAAAGGAGGACGCACGGATGGAAAACGCACCAAAGTACGCACCGCTGCACATCGAAAAGTAACGGATACTGTGCAGTCGCACACTCCCGCACAGGGCGACCGCACACTAGGACGCACAGGAAACAACCTCTACAGCTCCAACATGAAAACCCGCTGGTACGTGTGGCTGGAGCGGGTAGCCCCAGAGCCACTGTTGAAGGTGGGGCATCAGTACACCGACTTGGCCGCAGAGCTGTTTGACGACTTTGCTCAGAGAGTGAAGCGCGATCGTATGGACTCCAAAGCCTGGGTGGAAGATGCTAAAGCTCGGTTCTCCCATGAGTGGGGCAATGCCGGAGTAATTGATGGGGAATTCATGCCTGAAGAGGTGGGCAACGCCCTGGCCTTGCTTCAAACCCAGGGCAGCAGCCTCCAGACCCAGCTTGCCGCCGAGATTGCCGACATCGAAGCTTTCGTGGATCAGCTGAGCGAGGTTGAGGACGACTTTAGCGAGGCCGAGCTGAATATGTTTCGCGCTAAGGGAGCCCTGCGAGGAGTTCGCCGGTTCAAGGTCGAGACGCAGGCTGAGCTTGGCACCTATAACCTGCTCAAGAAAAAGCGAATGCAGGAGGACACTGGGCAGGAGCAGCCATGAGAGTAGCAGTCTCTCTGGCCTAGGCGGACTGGTGACGGGTTGCGCGATGGCAGAAGCCCGCACTACAGCGACCCCAGCTAGCACTAATGAGTTTGCCCCTGGCCAGCAGCCCTACGGAGTGGATGGCGGCATCACTCAGCAACAGTTGGTCTATCTGCAAGTGCTAGCTTGGCCTCAGACCTACACCGATATGGTCAACAACTTTGGCTTTCCCACCTATCGCACAGAGACCGGGGACTACTACCGCCTAGAAGGCAGCAGCTGGATTGTGATCGAGTATTCAGGCCCGCAGGCCACGAGCTATAGGACAGAGTAGGGAGCATTGGCATGGCAAGGAAGTTAAATGGCGACGATTTGGACGCCGAAGGGCGGCATCAGCAGAACTGCAACATGAAGGAGGGGGTAACGCCCGAAGGCACCTTTGAGGACTGGGGCGACTTTGAGAAGGATTATCGTCAGGAAACCCAGTCTGACGTAAAGGCTTCTACCGAAAGCGAGATTGAAGACTACTGGAGTACGCTAGTATCATCAGGAGTGGAAATCAAAGATGATTAGCATGATCATTGAATTTCTAGACGGTGCTAACCGCGCAACGGCCACTACAGTTCAGCTTGAAACCTACGACCTGCTGAAAGCAAAGCTGGCTGAGGGCCGGAAGGTTTCTGTAACCGAACTTCTGGTGCCTCTGGGCCTGAGCGATCGCAGACCTTTGATTTCCCGCATTAAGCATTTGGCTGAGAAAGGGTTCCTTCGGTTAGAGCCCGAGACTGAGCAAGAAGCGGCCTCAGTAGCTTAAGAACTACAACACGGCATTTTCCCTCGGCCACGCCGGGGGCTTCGTTTAGGAGCAGCATTATGAACCATTGGAAGGGTGCAGCAGCACTCACAGTTTCTGGTGCCCTGGTGATGGGGCAAGCGGCACAGGTCCGAGCTAATCCAGTAGCAGTGCCAGCGGTAGCTGCCTGCGTTGCCAGTGTTGGTTGTGTAGTCGGCGTAGTAGCCATCGCTGGAGTGACGTATTGGGTTTTGTCCAACAATGGGCAGGAGCTGCGGATTCCGGTCTTGTCTTACACTCCCAACCCTGAGCAGCAGGTAGAAGATTGGGAGGACTATGTTTGGGCCGACAACGAGCAGCAGGTCCGCCGAAAGTGTAGCCTTTTGGCCGAGCAGTACACTGGCCAAGGCGGTAGCCTAGTTACTGTGGTGCGGGTCAGGAGAGCCAGCTAGCGGGGTTCTCGCTGGGTTTGTACGTTCAGAGGATGAGGTGAGCCATGACGCATCTGATCAAGACTGTGATGAGCTATCCCCCTGGCCACGTTCCCAGCGGTTGGGATGCCCCAGAGGGCTATGTGCCAGAGAGCAGCATTGAAGACTATGACTTGGCCTTTGCTGAAGCAACTCCGATAGTGGGCCAGCAGTTTGAAGCTTATGGCCAGCAGTGGGCGATCGCACGAGTGCAGACCTATCAGCCTCTGAATCAGTATGAGACAGCCCTAGAATCATTTCACTTGGCAATTGCCTCTCTCGATGGCTCAGTACCTGCCCGTGAGCCCTGGCATGATGGTAACGGCCCTCTGCTGGTGATTCATGCTACTGCTAAGGGGCTGATCGCTAATGAGTATGGAGAGCCCCGTTGGGAGCTAGTCGAGCGAGAGGACTGGATTGCCCCAGTGGAGGGAATGGTGATCGAGGCAGTGCAGCACTTTGAAGCAGCGGGAATTCCAATACCGGGGGACTACAACCGGGTGGTAGTAGCCTGGTCTGTGGATGCGATCGCTATGCCTAAATATTCGACACAGGAAGCAGCCTAACTGTGCCGAATAGCTTACTTGCGGTTCAAGCCCTATCTCTCGAAAGGAATGTTAGGGTTCAAATGAGCCAGCAGCGCATTCCAAGGAACCATCTACAACCTGAGGGGGATCAGGCAAAGTTTTTCCAGGCTCATCGGTCTTGCAAATTATTGATTTGGTAGAGTCATCAACGACCGCCACTGCACTGACAAAACTCCTAAGATTATTGCTCTTCGGAGTTGCATTGACAACAAATAGCTCCGGTAATGACTGTGCTATTTCGACATCGTAGTTATCTGAGTCATCTTGCAAGAATGCTTCGGTGCTACTAAAATCACGAGATAGAATGTCATTTTGAATATAATTCAATTCCTGTTCACTGTTAGTCAATGACAGGAATGACTCAATTCCATTCTCCTTGCCAATAATTTCTATATTCTTTAGATTGCTTTCTGCTTCAGACTCAGAAATTGGGCGCTTGAAGATGACTTCATATAGTCCTTCGCTGTAAGATCCTTCTCCACTCACTGCCCTGCGTGCGGAAGCAAGATCCCATCCTTTTGCACCCATTTCTAGCATGGTTTCTGTGAAAGATTCATCACTAACACCTTCAACACTGTATTCCCAAAATGATGCCTGAGTGGGAGAAGCTTTAAGCTGGCTACCTAACAGCGTGAGAAAAATTCCACCTAAAAGGGCAGTGTTTGCAATATCTAATACACTTCTAAACACGCCAAGCTTATTCTTTACCTCAGCGATCTTCCCTTCTTTGGTGGGCTCCGAGACTTTAAGGTTGACATTTTCCCGCCAGACAATTTTTGATTGCCCAATCTCTTTCCCTTGGACTACCATTCGCTCAAGGGATGTAGGATTTATTGACTTAACGCCTTTGCTAAGATAACCAGTCAAAAAAGTTTGGTCAGGAGCTTCTTTAGACTCGGCAACAATTGTTAGGCAACCTTTGGTTGCTTTTCCACTTACTTTAATGCCTTTAGACTGTAGAGCCTTGTTCATAAGCGCTGCGATCGCATCTGCATCGCCTTGCTTAGCTAACTCCATTGGATTCGCAGCAACCATATCTAACTTTCCGTAATGTCTAGAAATTATTTGATCTGTAGCTAAGCTCAAACCGCCATTCAAAGAGTGCCCTTTCTGATATGGGAGTTCGCATTTAGCTACTTCCTCTTCTGCCCAGTGCTAAAACGGTCCGGGAATATTTACCATCCCAAGGCAAAGCTTGTCCAACCGAATAGGAAACCGATCTTTTTGAGTAAAGAAAACCCCACGACAGAAGCTTAGGCAAAGGCAATACTGAGTATTAATTGTCACACTTGGGCTGGAGCTACTGAGGTTTTGTCAAAACGTAAGCACAAGAAGACTTTCCTCTGTGGACATAAGGGTCACGGCAAAGAGTGCGCCTACTGTCGGCAGGAGGCCCATGAATCTGCCAGAAAGGCCCAGGAGCAGGCAGAACGGCAGCGGCAGCGGAATGAGTGGGTGGCAAGCTTTGATCAGGATGCTGTAGACCTCAGAGGGCTACCGGAGCATGTCGTTCTGAAATCACGTTGCATCTTGGCAGACCTTCACAAGGGCAAGCACTTCCAAAAGCTCAGCGGTAAGAGAATGCACTTCGACAAATCTGTAGTTCGTATTCCGGTCGGTCTTCGTTACCGAATGCTTTGCCGGGAAGACAAGGGCTGCATTATTCCCCTGATGGTTCTTTCTCACGAAGACTACAACGCCTATGCCAACAACAAGCGACAGGTGAGTTGACAGCAGATTAGCTTACTCGCAGCTTCATTAGAATCTGGGCATTCTACGGGCAGGTGTTTAGGGTGCAGAATGAAGGACGTTCGACCGATTACTCCAACTACAGTTTGGCCTTTGCGAGTATTGGGAACGAGTGTAGCGGAGGCCGTCCTGATCATGGTTGGGGCAGTCCTTCTTGTTGAGGGCATTGACCATTACCAGCTCTGGCAGGCCGATGGCATTTAGTGCGCAACGCTGGAACCAGACGGTACGATCACTAAGTCTTTTGGTGCAAAGAACTGCGGATTTTAACGGCTAAGCTCGACTGCTGCGACCTCTGTGAATATTGCGCCCATAGTCCTTACCTAGTTTGTGTAGAGCATCCCCAGAGAGTGGAGGAAGATAGCTGTTCAGGCTTCAGGTTGGCCACTAAGGCGATCGCCATTCCTAATGACTCGTTGGCTTGGTACGGAGAGGAATGGCAGCCAGAGGGGGCTAGCTACTACGATGGTGAGCTGATCTTAGACCCGGTGCAGCGGCTGACTTTGGAGCAGCGGTTGGAGATGTTAGATGTTCACCCTCTGTTTACCTCCCGTTGCCCTAATTGTGAGATGCCGGTGCCCAAAGCAACTGAGGGCCAGATTCATTGGGACTGTGGGCATTGTGGTTGGGCGGATGATTCGGTGTAGGTAGAATCATCAATGCTTAGCGCGACGGTTGTACAAAATGAACCGTTGGTTATCTCACTTCATAGGCTATAAGCACATACGCTCTGTGCCAGTAGCGCAGAAAAATGGACTAAGTTTGGCATGGGCTGGCTTGTGCCAGTTGTCTAAAGGCCTGATTTTACCGTTCTATCTACAAGTCGCAGCCAAACCTCTCGATTGGCCTAGATGCCTTGTTTTGAAGGGGTTTCCGCAGGAACTCAGCTGCGGAGTGGTTGCGGCGCGGGGCAGTTAAATCAGGACTTAAGGTTGTTTCCCTTTTTGGCAAGCTCGACAGGCCCGTTGTCCCTGATCCTGTGTAACGGCTCAATACCTTGTGTTGATTGCACACTCCTCTAAGGAAGGGAAAAAACCGTAGCGTGAGCTCGCAGATCTGGCAGGGTGAGTTGCTGCGGAGCAAACGTACTCTGCAACGGCTAAGGCGCGAGAAACTACAGAGCCTGACGCTATCTTTCGTAGATGACTTATAAAACTCGTATAAAGGACAAAGCTTGCGCTTGACTGTTTCCGTAAAAATGCGGATTCTGACTGATGAATTAATTCAGGCTAAGGTGGCTTGTCCTGACTGAGCAAGCTGTATTGGTATCGCTAGAACAACGGAGAGCATTGTGTTCTGTGGGGAGAATCGCACGATTGTCCGCATCGGGAACTCGATTCCTGAGGGAAAGGGGAGATTGCTTCTGTTTCAACAGGCATTATTTCTGGTTTGATCTGCGCCGTTTGCCCACACACTCCCGGCTGTTCCTAGTTCTGCTCAGTGCTTAGTTTGAATGTTATCTATGGAGTTCTTCCATGTTCGACCCTGTGTTTAACCTTTCTACCCTCAACGGCAGCAACGGCTTTGTGATCAACGGCATTGATGGGTTTGACCACTCAGGCTACTCCGTCAGCAATGCGGGGGACATTAACGGCGATGGCATTGATGACCTGGTCATTGGGGCCTATCTTGCAAGCCCCAACGGCAACAATGTGGCTGGTGAGAGCTATGTGGTGTTTGGTGGGGCTGGTATGGGCAGCAGCGGTAGCTTCAACCTCTTTAACCTTAACGGCAGCAACGGCTTTGTAATTAATGGCATTAATGAGTTTGACCAATCGGGCTTTTCTGTTAGCAGTGCAGGCGACATCAACGGCGATGGCATCGACGACCTGATCATCGGAGCACCCAGTGCAGACCCCAATAGCACCAATGATGCTGGCGAAAGCTATGTGGTGTTTGGTGGGGGCGGTGTGGGCGAAGGGGGCAACCTCAACCTCTCTGAGCTTAACGGCAGCAACGGCTTTGTAATTAATGGCATTGATGAGTTTGACCAGTCGGGCTTTTCCGTTAGCAGTGCAGGGGCAACCTCAACCTCTCTGAGCTTAACGGCAGCAACGGCTTTGTAATTAATGGCATTGATGAGTTTGACCAGTCGGGCTTTTCCGTTAGCAGTGCAGGCGACATTAACGGCGATAGCATCGGTGACCTAATCATCGGAGCACCCAGTGCAGACCCCAATGTCACCAATGATGCTGGCGAGAGCTATGTGGTGTTTGGTGGGGGCGGTATGGGCGAAGGGGGCAGTCTTAACCTCTCTGCTCTTAACGGTAGCAACGGCTTTGTGATTAACGGCATTGATGATTTTGACTACTTAGGTATCTCCGTCAGCAGTGCGGGGGATATCAACAATGATGGCATCAACGACCTGATTGTTGGGGCAAGCGGAGCAGACTCCAATGGCACCAGTGAGGCTGGCGAGAGCTATGTGGTGTTTGGTGGGGTCGGTGTGGGCGCTGGGGGCCAGCCTCAACCTCTCTGACCTAAACGGCAGCAACGGCTTTGTGATTAACGGCATCGATGTCAATGACTTCTCAGGCTTCTCTATCAGCAGTGCGGGGGATATCAACGGTGATGGCATTGACGACCTGATCGTTGGGGCAAGCGGAGCAGACCCTAATGGCATTGAGGATGCTGGCGAGAGCTATGTAGTGTTTGGTGGGACTGGTGTGGGCGCTGGGGGCAGCCTCAACCTCTCTGACCTCAATGGCAGCAACAGCTTTGTGATTAATGGCATCGATGTCAATGACGAGTCGGGCTTCTCCGTCAGCAGTGCGGGGGACATCAATAATGACGGCATTGATGACCTGCTCATTGGAGCATCCGGAGCAGCCCCCAACGGCAACTATTTAGCTGGTGAGAGCTATGTAGTGTTTGGCAGGGCAAACGACTTTGCGCCCGACGCCCTCGACGACAGCGGCTTCACAGCCAACCAAAGCACCCCCCTGGTAACTTCCGCGACGGCGCTGCTGGCCAACGACACCGATCCTGATGCCAACACCGTACTGCGCATCACCGCTGTAGGCGGTGCCACAGGCGGCCGCGTGGCGCTGAGCAACAATGACACCCCTAATGACTTTGCTGACGATTTTGTCACCTTCACTCCCGACGCCAGCTTTGACGGTACGGCTAGCTTTGTCTACACCCTCAGCGACGGCAGTTTGAGCGATACCGCTACGGTAAGCATCGTGGTGGGCAAAACCGTCACCGGCGGCAACAGCAAAGATACCCTCATCGGCACCGCAGGCAATGACAACCTAAACAGCGGCAATGGCGATGACCGTCTGGTGGGTAATGCTGCGGGCGATGCTTTAACTGGAGGCAATGGTACTGACAGGTTTGTCGTCTCTAGCTTAAGTGACTCGCTGTTGAGCAACATTGACCGCATTACTGACCTAAAAATTGGCACTGATGTGATTGATGGTCCTGCTGCGGTCAGCGCGGCCAACGTAGCCGAGCTAAGTGCGGTTGCGTCTCTGACTGAAGCAGATATTAGTGCCGTACTGACGGCTGGTGCCTTTGGGATCAATCGAGCGGCGACCTTTAGCCTAGGCTCCCGCACCTTTATCGCCTTGAACAACGATACGGCCGGATTTCAGGAGGCCAGCGATGCCGTCATCGAGATTACTGGCTTCAACGGTAATTTGACCAGTTTGGCCATTGCCTAATCTCCACATCAACTCATGAGGGGCGATCGCACCGTGTTTTGCCGCTTTGCCGTCATGCACAGTGCGATCCGCCTCATCTACCCACCCATGAAAGCCTGATAGCTCTCTAATCAACGTCAAACCTCTCTGGTTTCTGGCATGCCTTATCGGACATAGTTGGTAATGCTATTTAGCTATGGACTGGTTGTGGCGTGAGGCAGCTACTCCAGAATTCAGAGCTATCTGACTGGGTGTCTCCCTTTGCAACCGACTCATGGTTCTGCTATAAGCGTTCCACTGAACCTAGGATTGTTCTGTCCAATAAGAATAGTGCTTGAGCCGAAATCTGAAGGTGTGTATGAGCAAAAATGCAAAGAACCAGCTTTTTGAAATACTCAAAAATCTTGGATGCCTTGAAGAGCACGCTGCCTTTCAAAAGACACTATTATCACCCCCTCCTAACTCTCAGCATTCTACTGTTGTAACAGTGATATTCCCAGATGGGCGTGCAGTTAAAGGAACTGGAAAAGGCCAACGAAGAGTTGATGCTGAGCTTATAGCAGCGCAGTCTACCATTAATATCCTGCGCAACATATATCCAGAGCTGTTAGTAAATTGGGATGGAATATACGCCGAGGCGCAGGCAGGGGATGCCTTGATCAAATTAGGAATATACCTTTCAGTATCTTCAAGAACTGCTAGTGAAAAATCGAAAGAACTACAAAGTCTGGAGATTGATCAGCATCTCGCAAAAGTATTTGAGCAATGGAAAGCTAAGGGTGATCCAGATTTAGCTATTTGGGGAAATAACCTAGGTGAAAAGAAGAAAGCTACCTTAGTTGAATCATTATTATGGCGGCGCTATGGGAAACATATCATGGCTAATGATGCGCCTCTGCAACTACAATCTCTACTAAAAAACTTGCAATAAAATTTTGCAAATCGAGTTGTAGGCTACAGTATGTCTAACAATTCGGGCGTAGCGGCTTTCCCGAAGCCGCTCTGGTTGAATCCGAAGGTTCTAGCAATCGCTGACCCGGACCGTTATGCCGCTGCTTATCTTGATCATTATCAAGCAGGAATTACACTACTAGTTGTCCTAACAGCTTAATGCACCAAGCAATTGAAACGTTATAGTTAGAGAAAATAATTTCCTCTCTTTCAAAACATTGGAGTGACGCTATGATTTACGATTCGATCGAGAAGCGTATTCGTGCTGAAGCCTTAATCTTACAAGCGCAAAAACAACTAAAGCTGGCAGCGTAGATTTTGGGATGCAGTTTGCTCCAAGTCTCCGTCAATGTATTGAAATCTTGATCGGGCAGTTGCAGGCACGTTTAATCGAAGGGGATAAAATTCACATTCAGCAATACTCTGCTGACCTCCAATTTAAGTTGAACGAGTTAGATCAACAGGTGCGTCAGCAAAATTCACCGAACTTCTAAGGCGTTTTTAGTTATGGCACACGAAGATGGAGGACGAACCGATTAGCTTTCGTCCTCCATCTTCTATTTTCCGAGAAACTATTTCTGAACGCTGACCGAAACTGTCAAAAGTTCTGTTCACTCAAGCAAACTTCTAGTGGATAAGCACAATCGACCCCTGAGGTAATTGATTTTGACGAGATTGGGCCGAATTGGATATGTGAGGGCTGTTATTACTGAAAATCGACATAACAACCCTATTAGAGCGGATTGAAAAGGAATCTTGGTATAGAAGCTGTGAATGTTAGCAGCTGCTTAACAGGGACATTAGACCTCTTGCAATCAACCTGTTTTCTGAAAAGTCGACTTTGAATGGGCAGAATGGCACTGCTGGGAGGTAGCTGAGATGACTATCGAGCAAACTGAGTGCTCAATGGCTTTAACTTGCTCAAAGCTTGTGGGTCGAGTAGTTGCGCAGCTAGCCGATCTGGCTTACGTCGATGCAGCTGCGTGGTAGGTGTCAAACGTCGCGTTGGACAAATTTTGGAACGTCTCACGAAAGATCTGCCGAGAGCAATTGTGATGCTGCTTTGCGGCGCGGGGCAACTAATCTGTGAGCTGCCTAATACGGCCTACGACAGCTTCGTTTTTGTCCACTGTTTGTAGCGATCTCCACTAGCTAGTAGTGCTACCCTTGACCGTCGAGGGTCAATATTTCCCTCTAACTTCATATTGCTGGCAACCCTTTTAAGGGTACCTCAATTAATTACCTTATCTCTATCTCTAAATTATAGAACCTAGAAACCCTGCAATCTTATTACTACTCTCAATAAGATTCATATTTTTTGAGTTGCCCTTAGCTATCTTTAGTCAAGTTCGTAGATAATACTAGGGAGGATAGCTTTTGTGAGATTAATTCTCGATCTCGATAAGTAACACCTATTCTCCCTAATGAATGACCAGCCTGATCTAAAGATTCAATTGTTAGGGAGCTTGAGTCTGCATTATCACGCCTTTGCAAACGCTTCCATAACGTTCCTTGCAGCACATTGGTTGTTTGAGTTAAAAAACTCAAACAACACCCATTTGTAACCTGTGTAGAGGAAACTCCATGACTGCAACCGTTCGACCCAATTTGTTATAAGACGACTACCTATGCCCAATAGGAAACCGCTGCGGAAGCGTGTCATTGTTAGGGTAACAGCTGGAGGTAAAGAAGACCTAATTTTCCTCAAAGAGCTGATTGAGGCAGGAACGATGAAATCAGTGAGCGGCAGACGTTATCGTTTGAAACAGATTGCCGAGGCTCATAGGTATGTTGAACAGACAATCTCAATGCAACGGAACAAATTTAGGTGGTTGGTGAGTTGCAAAGGTTATCGGTATCCAGTGATTGGGAACGTTAGACTCAGTACCGGGTTTAAGTAAGCCGCTAAAAAGATTACAAAGAGCTGATTTAAATTCTCGGTAGCTACGAATTATCTATTCGGCTTAACTATATGAGTCTGCGATTTCAGTTATTGTTAAGTCTTGTCACTTTTTTGCTCACTCTTACATCTGGAATTTCCTCCTCTGCTGATTCGACAAGTACCACTCTTCAATCGACGAAAGTATCGCACAATTTTCACCGCTCCTTAGCACCAACTATTACACCGTCCTTACCTAGAATCTCTAGGATTTCCAACAATTCGGTTGTGTCCCTCCCCACAGCTCAACGTTGGATGTATCACCTACAACATGAAATCCTTCCCTTCTGGACATTGCCAACAGCCCCAGGAGAACCGATCGGTAACTTTCCATCTGTTCGATGTAATGACGGTTCTCTGCTCGCTCGCGATCATCCCTGTTCCGAAATTAAAGACAACACTTGGTTGATGCTGGATCGGCAATATACCGTCTCCTTATCCCGGCAAATTTACACTTATGGAGTTGCTTTTCAGATGACAGGGGATGTTCAGTATTTAGAATACGCTAAAGCTGGAGTGGATTACCTGAGACAAAATGCATTTGACCGTGAACAGGGCGGCACTTATTCCTTTTGGGATGGTGAAAGCCAGTCCTGGGAATCGGCCTTTGAATATCGTAACCCTCAAGAGTTATCCTATGCTCTTTTGGGTATTGGCTACTACTATTATCTGACCCGTGATTCGGAGGTTTTGTCAGATCTTCTTGAGACCAAAGAATTCATTTTCAAAACTTATTATAATTCAGACCTTGACCTGCTTCAGTGGCAGTTGCAAGATGGGAATGACAGCAATGCTTTAGACAAGAAATTAGTTGCTCAACTCGATCAATTGAACGCATATATGCTGCTGCTCACTCCAATCCTGCCAGAGCCATACCAAACAGAATGGAAGCAGGATATGGTCAAGCTTTCAGAGATCATGATTGATCAGTTCTATTCCCCCGAAGAGAACTTATTCTTTTTGTCTGCCAACTCCCCAAGCGATCAGGATATTCAACAAACAGCGGTTGATTTTGGGCATACGATCAAGGCAATGTGGACAATGCGGATGATTGGGTTATTGTCCGGCGAATCCTTTCTTGTTTCGTTTGTGAATGAAAATGGTCCCAAAGTTTTGGAACGCGCCTACTTACCTGAATCAGGATCCTGGGGATCTGGAGTTAAGCGGGGAGGCAGCATTGATATTGATAAAAGTTGGTGGGTTTATGCTGAACTTAATCAGTTTACAGCCTATCTAGCTTTGGAGAGCCCGTCTTTGGTTTCTTACTTGTCGCAAACCTACAGTTATTGGTTCAATTATTTTGTTGATCGAGAATATGGTGAGGTTTGGAGTGAAGTGAATGGTTTAACAAATCAACCACTGAACGAAATGCCTAAGCAATGGCCCTGGAAGAATGGATATCATTCTTCTGAACATGCTCTAGTTGGTTACATTACTTCCAGCCAGTTGCATGGAAAACCAGTATCTCTCCACTATGCTTTTAAGCAAATGCCCTCAGTAGATACAATTCATCCTTACTTTTATCGAGGCACAATAGACGAAATCGAAACTATTAGAAATCAAGAGACAGCAACAATTTATAAAATAGATTTCTCAGATATTCGATAACAACAGCACAGTTGAACATTTAATAATCTGGGTGCATATTGTTATAAGTAAATCCATAGTCCGACCACTTTGTTGCACCTTGACCGACAAGGGTGATCGGTGGGAGGTGAAGGGCATCGGCAGCGGGTGAATGGAACCGTTAGACCGCCTCTGCCGGGAGGTAGCTGAGGCGATTATCGATTAAGCCGAGTGCTCAATGGCTTCAAACTGCCGAAGGCTTGTGAGTTGAGTTGTTCCCTACGCGCAATTAGCCAATCTGACTTACTCCATGCCTGTACTTACGAAAGAGCTGCCAAGTGAGGCTGTGATGCTGCTTTGCAGCGCGGGGCAACTAGCCAGACACTAAAAAGAAACTAAATAGACCTAAATCTCAGCTTCACTACTTTAGCGCCTTATACCGTGGGCAATGAGAAACACCTCTGGCTACACTTGCCAGTTGCACACCTGGGAGCTACAGCAGCGGTAAGCAATTCGCTACCACTGGTAATACAGGTCGCAGCACAGGAGCTCACCTCGACTACTGAGTTAAAAGATTTGGTCAGCGGTGAATGGGTCAGGCCCTATGCTGACGTGCTACGTCCAACACTCAACTACAACATCGCGATCGCGCAGTCTAACCCTACCATTGACACGCCCGGCATGATGGAGCTGACAAAGAGCTTTGAAGGATTCCACCTCAAGCCTTACTAAAACTACCAGCAATGGTGATGGAGTTTGGGTACCCGCGCCCCTAGCCAGCACGGCACCATCGACCAGGCCGCTGCAGCGTGAATACTGGCTATCTGGAGCGCAATGCCTACCCGCGAGCGGGCTCTTGGGCCTAGCTGAGCCCCAGTCTGTTGCCCTAGCCAGCTTCTGCTATCACGGCCAAGGCTGGGCCTGAATTCCTGCCCACTCGCTTAACTCGTTGCAGAGCCATTCAATTTCCCGACGAGTACTGTAGACGATAATCATTTGATCATTAGATGAGAAGTTCAAGTTGATTCGATAGCTGGTCTGGTTCGCCGCGCCAGCAGAAATTCCCATTAGTTCTCCTTGGAGAATTACAGTTTTTTCCCTACCTTTTAGCCGGTCGAAAGTAACAACGACTGTCCTATCTTTTTTTTTGGAAATTCAATATTAGCACTAGTATGATTGAATGAACCTCTAACGTTCATCAAGAACACATCAAGCACTTTCCTTGGGCTTGACCCTTGGAACGCTAGAATTATAAGAATTGGAAGAAATGGAAGAAACCAAGTAAGCAACATAAGAAACAAGGTAAACAGAAAATCTATAAAAAACATTGCAAACGTTATTAAGGCTAGTGCTAGACAAGTCCAGAGCAGTAAGTTGTCATTCACGCCTGAAAAGGTATATAGAATTTGATTTAGTGGTACTCTTAGCTGAAGAGTAGTTTGAGTTGCCTTCAGGGAAATAGAGGAGGATGAGGGACATGTTGTTGTACCTAAGAAAAGCTTCTGTACGGTTGAGGTCGCTTTTGGCTCTTGGCGAGGCTTGAGAAGGTGTAGCCTTGCGTCTTGTGCTGTTGCTGGTCTTTTGGCTAAGCTTGGGTTTGTTAGCCATTCGATCCAACTGATGAAAGGCCTGCTGAGGGTCGTCAAGTGGTCAAATCCAACGTGTAAATCGTCTTCAGGTAAATCAGCAGGATGTTGACCTGTCGCTAGATAAGTTAAGGTCATACCGACACCATACAAATCGGATGCGGGTAACGATCGGCCACCAAATTGTTCGGATGGCATATAACCATAGGTGCCAACCACTGTTACCGTGCCACCATGAGCGGCTGTTTGTACCGAGCCAAAATCAATCAGATAAACCTCACCCGGACCATTGCCACTACGGTTTTTGAGCAACACATTACTCGGTTTAATATCACGATGAATGACAGGCGGTTGAAGTCGATGAAGGTACTCCAAGATGTCTAGCAAGTCTTTGGTGATCGCCGTTAATTCTGCTTCGCCAAACCTACAGCCGTCCTGTGTCCATTGTTGAAGCGAGCGTGCCTCAATGTAACTTTGTACCAGCGCAAAACCCTTGCCAAACTCGATTTCTACCTCAAAGAAATCAAGATATTGAGGTATTGCTGGGTGACCAAGAGCTTTGAGAGTTTCTGCCTCGCGCTCAAATAATTTCAAATCCTCCCAGGTAGAATCTGGGCTAAACAGTAAGAGTTTAATGACAACAGGTAGTTGATTTTGTAAATCGAGCGCTAAAAACGTTTGCCGTCCGGGTTTGCGACCCAGCATTGCTTGAATTTGATAGCGATCGTGCAAGATTTGGTTTACGAATGGACTGTCAGCACTGCCATCGAAATTGGCCATTGGTAAACCTTTTTGAGCTGAACGCTACGCATGCCTTTGGCATCTTTGCATCAAAGGTACCCACTTTATGGAGGTTCACTCCCGAGATCAGCAATCAATGTGCACGGTTGATCGCGAACGCTGTCGTCTACGACAACCCCACAGCTCTGTCGCGTCTACTCACCAAGTACGAGGTTAGTGGGAATGCGAACGCTTTTGGGTGGGGTGGGTTGATTGGTTGCCTGCGCGCGCAATCAACCAATCTGGCTTACCCCACGCCTGTACTCACGAAAGAGCTGCCAAGAGAGGTTGTGATGCTGCTTTGTGGCGCGGGGCAACTAGCCCGGCAACTATGCAGCCTAATCGGGGGTATCTTCCAGACACTGGAGCCTCAGCTTTCCTTCGGGAACGAACACTCCACGGTAATCTTGAGGTTGGCATCAGCCGTGCTCTTAGTGACGTAGGGTACCCCAGCTTCTCCAGCTACTTTTACCCCAAATTTGAGCGTTACCTTATCGACGCTAGCCCCGGCCATCTGCCTGAACGCGTTGAGGGTGTAGCTGGTGTAGACGCGAATGGTGCCCTGCATCGCCTGAAAAGAAAAGCGGGTGGGTGTTTCTCTTATCTGGACCACTGGATTGACTGTATGCTCCGGTTTTCTAACTCCCCTATCCGTTATCCGTTGCAAGTTGCCCCAACCTGGCGCGTGGGTTGGGGACCGGAGGCCAAATTGGAGGGGGCCGCTTGGCAGGAAGGGCCGTTGGCGATCGCCGTTGGCTCTGGCCGTCCGGCTGATAGTCAGCTTGCGCTCAGTCCTTCCCGCCGCTACGTAGTGGTGGGGAATATTTGGCTGTCGGATCGGCGATCGCTGCTCCGCGATCTAATCTCAGAAAATCCACTGCAACCGTCCGATGTTCAACTGGTAGCCGCTGCCTGGGAACGGTGGCAAACTGCTGTCCTGCCGAAACTGGTAGGCTCCTTTAGCCTAGCGGTATGGGATCGGGAGCGCGAGGTTTTGTGGCTTGGGCGCGACTCGGCGGGTGCTAGAACGCTGTATTACACCATTCAGGGTTCAACCTACTGGGCAGCGGGAGATCTACGAGCGCTCACCCCCTACCGTTCTTCAAACCTCGATCTTGTCGCCCTACGCGACTACCTGTGCTGCGCCTTCGTACCGGGCTCGCGCACCCTTTGGCAAGACGTGCGCGAGCTGCGCCCCGGTACTCAGCTCTCCTGGCCTGGGACTGACTGCCAAGCCTACTGCATCTGGAGGAACGGCTGGATACTAAGGGTGAGGAACAATCGTTGGAGTGGCATGGGGAGCAGCTGCGATCGCACCTCGATCAAGTCGTACAAGACTCGCTGCCTGAAGCTCCAGTGGGAGTCTTCCTCTCCGGCGGGCTAGACTCCAGCGCCATCACTGCGTTGGCAGCTAAATTTCATGCTCACCCGGTTCACACCTACTCCATTCACTTTGGCGACCCTTACCCCAACGAGCTAGAGTTTTCGGGCCTGGTAGCCCGTCACTGCGGCACCCAACATCCATTCTCGAAATTCCCCTTAGCAAAATGTGGGAGCAGCTGCCTGAGGCCATGGCCTGGCTCGACGATCCCATTGGCGATCCCCTCACAGTACCCAACCTGCTGCTAGGGCTATTGGCGCAACGCCAGGTTGGAGTAGTGCTCAACGGGGAAGGGGGTGATCCCTGCTTTGGTGGCCCCAAAAACCAGCCCATGCTGATCAACCAACTCTACAACTCCGTCAGCCAGCAAGACCCAATTTGGGCGTACCTGCAATCGACCATCTCATGGAGCATAGAGCTTGCCACGCCTTGCGCTTTACAACCAAATAATGCAGTTACATGACGATGCCGCTTAACGAATACTGCTATATGCGCCCATGCTAAGTTTTACGCTAGCTCCCACCCTTGAGGTCGTCATTCTCAGAAGAGATAATTGCGCCATAGTCGCAGTTCGTAAGCTTTAGAAGCTTTACTTTATTTCCTGTATTTTTGATAAGTAAAACAACAGCCGGGAAGGCCCGGCTGTTTGGTCTATACAGCGATGATGTCTTTCTTCGCTTACCAATCGAATGTGAGATACACATCCTTGGGTAACGACTGCCTACTACGGAATGCCCGGTTACGCAAACCATCTCGAGTCAGCCATTCAATGAGAAAGACGAATTCATTGGGCAGCCTGCCGCGAGTGGTTCTAATAAAAGCTCGCTCATCTGTGTTGCAAGCTGCATTACCCACATAAAGATGGTCAGGCTGAAAGATCAATTCCAAGGGTGTAAGTTGGAACACTCAATTCGTCATCAATTTCGTCAGGACTGGTCTTCATTACCTTCAGCGTCCAGCTTGACCAGGTGAATGTGCTTGTAACCCAGTTTGATCTTGAACTCATCTCCAGTCTTGAGGCCCATCTCCTGAGTGTAAGCTCCACCAATCACGATCTGACCGTTCTTATGAACGGTGAGGGTATATGACGCTTCTCGACCTCTTCCGTCTGCGCTCTTCTGCGGTTCAAGCTGAATGCCTTTCGCTACCAACAGAGCATCATAAAACTCAGCCAGGTTCACACGGGTTTGCCCTTCCTTACCAACCGTGTAGTAACCACATTCCTTAGCAAGTTCTCGCTTAGTGAGGCTGTCATTGTCCTTGACCTTGGCCAAAAGTTCCTTGCCTGTCAAGGGTTCCTTACTTTTTACTGCCATAATTCAATCCATCATTGGGGTACACATCGTAATCTCAGATGACTGCTAGAAAATCTCTAGAATCATTCAATGCTCCTTGTCTCCCACTCTACCTAGTGGATAGAGGAAGGGTTTAGAGACAATTTAGCTTAATCTAAATTTTATTATAGTTATCAATATATCAACTGACTCACAATCTTAGAGCCAATATCTAATGAAAAATGTTGTCAACCAGAGTTGTGCTATCCAGCCTATCAACCCATCGTTGTATGGCAAGCGCAACTCACTTTAGAAGATCTAATACTTCGAAGAAGGGGTGTTGCCAGCGCAATCGCTGAGACTAGCAACAGTACAGAGGATGGTTTGCTCCTATGGTCCTATGAATGGTGATTTGACTGAACTGAGTTACTTGTCAAGAATGATGGAAAACGCGAGGGGTGGTAAGGGGTAGGCTGATTTGAATTTGGAAATAAATGTTCCAAGTGTCAATCAGTGACATCAAGAATGTCGTAAAGCCTGACCGACCGGAAGGGACGAGGTGAGGGTTTAGAGAAAAACTTGGCTAAGAGTAAGGACCGCTCGATCGCTACGCCCGTGTCCCTTCAGCAGGAGCGGGTTGGGGGAATAAAGAAGTGCGATCGCAATCTAAGCCCAAAGTGCTGTCGCTCCCCTTTCAAACGCAAAAGAGGGGCGGAGGTCTCAAGAGCATATGGCGCAAAGAGAACGAACAACCTGCCATGGATGCTACAGGCAATAATAATGAAACGCTACTCGCACTGGCTGTAGTAGTAGCCCTGCACCACTAGGGCTAGCTATTCAAGTTTAGAAAGCTGAGATTTATCCATGTGGAACTGGGTCATGATGAAGACCTGAACGCGATGGGAACAGCATCGCGTGGTCTTTCCCTTTGCATTCAATCGAGCCTTCTCTAGCAAGGTCTGCGGCCCTTTTGCTTGCTTCAGCCCTACAACCTAGGCCTTCCCCCTTCACTTATATAGAGCAACGTAGCAAGGAACGGAAGCGGCAGCCTGGGATACAGTGCGATCGCCACAACTTTCTGTAGTTGCTGCTGGAGTTACACCCTTGCTAGGGCGCTGGAACAAGAATGAGACAGCCTGTGCTGATTATCTCTCATGGCTCACTTAAAAGTTCTTTACAAACTGTAACAGTTGGGTTTAAGGTAGGGATATACATACCTCGTCATCCCTTGCGGATGAATCAAATCCACCAACCTGCACTCATCTTTATCATGACTACGACGTTACAAAGACAACAAACTGCCTCCCTGTGGGAGCAGTTTTGCCAGTGGGTGACCAGCACCGAGAACCGCCTGTATGTGGGCTGGTTCGGCGTGCTGATGATCCCCACCCTGCTAGCTGCGACCGCCTGC
>NZ_JACJPP010000008.1 GCF_014696135.1 Nodosilinea sp. FACHB-141
GTCCACAGGCGGAGCACGCTGGCGCGCAGGGCGCGGTATTCGGAGATGACCTCCATGATGTCAAAGCCCGAGCCCATGCGGGCCACACCGTGCAGCACTGAGGCGTGGTCGAGCCCATTGCTCTCTTCCCCAACAGCGCCGCCGCGGCCTTTGGACTTGCTTGCCTGCTGTGTAAGGGTCTGGCCGCTCTGCATATCGCGCGCGGTGGCCCGCAGCATTGCCTCAGCATCGTTTCGCAGGGCGAGCTTGGTCATCTTCCCGCCGGGCGCAAGACTGCGCGCGAACGTTTCCCATTCCGCGAGAATGGGCTCGACATTCCCAAGAATGAAGTCCGCCAGTCGCATCGATTTTTCCGTTAGGAACATTTCGAGGATAGAGGCATGATACCGCTGGGGACGGCCCAAAAGTTGGCAGCCTAATGCCTCTTTAGGAGTGAGTAAGTCATTGACGCGATCGCCGCCCTCACGCGACCCCCTCCAGAAACTCCGGTTTGTCCGATTGGGCCTAGGTTCTGGGGGATACAAACACGCCGCAACCAACCGAGCAAAGCCTTACATCGCAAAGCTTTTCACATTTATACTGCCGTGTTGGATAAGCTGCTAACCCCGCCTAAATGAGCACAAAGTTATGCCACCCCTACTGTGGCGCTCTTATCCCAATCCAAGCTGTAGCCCTTCTGCCGGGCAAAGTTCCGCAGTGTAGGTCTAGATATCTCAGCACCGGGAATTGTGTTGATCCATGCATGGTACTCGTCATGCACTCCGCCAGTGATGACGATGAGGTTGTCTTCATCAGCTGCCAGCCTGGGATCAACAGCCTCGGCAACAATGTGGTGAACATGCTTCTCATGCTCTGGTCCAAAGGCTTGGCCAGTGAGTTGACAGACTTGATGCTTGGACTTGAGCCTTCTAATCACTCCGGCCTTAAAACTGGCTAAATTCTTATCTTCTTGGGATGCAATCATGGCTAGCTGTGGATGAGCAGCGATGATGTAAGCCAGGAGTGCTGCACTAGCCCGGTAATCAGTTGCCCGCCGTGGTCTATCTGTAGCCAAATGGTCGAGCAGGATTTGAACCCCAATGGGCCTTATAAAATCATGCTCTGATTGGACTCCCAGCTCGTCGGCAGTCACTAGATAGGTTCTTAGGATGTCGCGATAGGCTTGCACAATGCTCTTAGCCATATCCTTACTACGGGTCAGCAAAGCGCCATGCAGGTGCTTGATGGAGAGGTAAGCTGCACCGTTTTTGAATACAAGCTCACTCAGCAGGCTGTTGAACTTTGCGATCTGGCCTTTTGTAAGAGTTGTATCTAACTCAATTTTGTTGTTGTCGTTGAGTACAATCCGCTGCATGGCGTTCCTGGGACTAAATCCCTACCCCGCCGTTGAGCTTCACGATCGCAAGCATCTGATTCCTCAGTCGGTTGAGGTTTTGCATTTGCTCATCAAGGCCACCATTGTCGGGGTGATACTTTTGGGCTAGGCGCTTATATTCAGCCTGGGCTTGAGACTCCATTTCAGTCGCTGCCTCAGGGATGCCAAAGTCTTCAAACTTGGCCCGCTCAAAGTTGCGATCAAGTAGCCAAAACCCAACTTCATCAAAGCCCGTACCCGTTGCGGCGTGGGCTCGGAGCTGTTTATTTTCAGCCTCAAGCTTGGTTACTTGCGCTTCCAAAGTGGTGACCTGAGCCTTCAGATCGTCAACACTTGGGGCGTTTAACTTATTCGCCAGTGCCTGCCAACTGCGGGCTTTCAAGCCAAAGTGCTGCTTGGCATCGGTGAATGTCTTGAACTGCTCTTTGAGTGATGCAGCCGTATGCTTGGGAGAGGCAGAAGCCATGGTGAACTGCTCAATTGCGTAGTCCAATAATGGACAGATCAATGAAGCCTCACGCCTATGAAATTGGCATCTTTACGAAAATCTCTTCAAGCGCGGAGTCTCCATACAAGGATTTGTCAAATGAGGTTATGGGGGCCAGTGTAGGCTCATAGACCATTAAGCAGCCCCCTAAGCTCCCTCAATGCGGCGTTGAGCTGCTGCCGGTGCTCAATGACTACCCGCGATCGCAGGCCATGCTTGACAGCATTCTGAGCTACGACGCGCTTACCGTCTTCCGTTTTGGGTCCGGTCGACTTCTGCCATAGCTTCGACCTCAGCGCAACCTGGCGCTGCAATTCCCTCCGCTCCGGTGTCCATGCGCTGGCCATACTCTGACGCCTCCAGTCGTTGTTTTAGGTGCTCAACTTCTGCAACCAGCATGTTGTTTTGCTGGTTTTCGATGCTCTGATTTTTGATGAATGTCGTTTTTCTGGGAGCTTTTAAATCTGCGATCGCGGTGGCCAGCTGCCTCGACGCCCGAGAGCACTTCACCGCCATGTCCACAATTTGTGGAGACAGCTTAGCGTTATTGCCGCTTAGGTTGCCAGCGGCCAGTCCGTAGTGAACGGCCATGCTGTTGAGCATGTAAAACTGCTCGACCAACGCCCGCTCAATGTCGCTTAGGTCGCCCTCCTTCACCTTCTTGGCCGTCTCCCAAACCTTGGCCCTCAGCACATCACTACCCCGTTGCTCCAGTCCAAAATGGAGAGCAGAAGCCATGGCCGCCGCGGCGCCTTGGTCATAAATAGCGCGAGCCATAGAGTCCTCTTTCTCTGGCGATCGCTTGGGGGGTGGCTCGATATTGTCCAGCATCTCGTTGGCCTGCTCAAGTGGGTTCATGGTAAAAGTTTGTTTGCTCTAGTTTTGAAAAGCGAAAATCTTTTTTGTTTAAGGCGGCGGGAATGGGCTCAGAGCCGGGCGATCCAAACCGGGCCGATCGCCCTCTCGGTAAATCAGAAAGCTGCCCCAGTGCCCAACGCCCTGGGCGTGGCCGTTCTGTAGCGCCGTCTCTAGGACGGCAACCACATCGCGCTGGCGACTCAGCCCAGCCATCGACAGGCACACGACCAGATCGCCGCCGTCGCGATCGGGCTGGGTCTGGGTGATGATGTGCCAAGCCCCGACAGTGCGCGATCGGGGGTAATGCCGAACAGCATGTTCGACCTTCAGCGGGCAAAGGGGTTTTGGTTTAGTTGTCATACTGCGACCTCCAATAATTGAAGATCGGCCAATGCTGCCGATCGAATAAACCCGGAAAGAGTGTTTTTAATCGTCGCCGTCTCGCCATTAACGGCTGTCACCAGCCAGGGGCTGAGGCTGGCTCTCATCTGCACCTCAGCCCCAACCCACGAATCCCCTGTATATGGGGGTTTCGCCCTGTCACACCCCCCCTGTAATATCTCCAATTGAGGGGGGGGTGTGACAGGCGCGGGCTCTGGGGTTTGGGCTGGATTGCGCCGTTGCGCCCGCCTTTGCAGGATGGCAAGCTGCTGTGCTTTAACAGCCTGGTCAATCCAGTAGATTCGCTTGCGATCGCCATCGACACGCAGTTGCTTAGATTCGGTAGCGATACCCACCTGATCAAGTAGCTGGCCCAGGATTTGAGCGCCTGACATATCAGAGTTGATGCTGATGTTGAGCGCCGCCTTAACCTGGGGGGCCAGCCCGAGAGCAAGTTTTTTGAACTCTGCCAACCTGGCAGAATCGCTCAACCATTCGTCTGTACTGTTGAGCCACTGATCTAGGCCCAGCATTGCCCGCACCTGTCGCCGCAGTTCCGCGTGGGGGGTATCCCAGGGACAGATCCCTTTATGCCACTGTGCCTGCTTGCCGATCGCAGCCGCGTCAACATCGGGGGCCAGGCTTGGGTTAATGAACTGCTCCAGGTCACGCAGTTGCCCGCGCCGTCTGCCATCGTTGTCATTTAGCACCAGGTCGGGGGTGACTTCGTCTAGGGGCACCGCGTAGAAGTCAGCCAGGTGCCATTTTTGCAGGGCATAGCGTTCGTCGGGGTCGATTGACTCTGCCGATTCGAGCGCCGTCACCTGAGCGGGGGTGAGGTTGGCCGCATTTGCGATCGCCTCTGCCTCTGTCTCTCGAATTTGTTGCCGAGCATCCTTTAGGGCATCGCGGGCCGCTTCGTTGACATCGAGCTTAATAAATGTGAGTTTGTGCCCTTCGTTGAGCAGCCGCACCTTGAGCGCCGACCGTAGGGCCAACATGGAGCGGTTGCGCTGTGCCTCGATAGTTGCCCACAGATCGACGTGGGGGTTGAGCCAGTCATAGCTGGTTATCTCTGCCCCCAGCGCCCCCAGGCTGGCCGCTGTAATCTGGCCGGTTGCGTTGGTCTTGTCCTGTAGCAGTTTCTTCAAGCGTAGCGGGTTGGTATCCCTGCCAATGCGGGAAAAACTGTTACCGCGTTTAGCGCACCATACGATCCTGGGCACTGGTTGCCGTACCCTGGCCAGCGCCTGGGCCATATCGGCATCAGTGGAGCTTGCCCCCCAGAAAATGCCGTAAACGGCATCATAAGCGCCATGAGTTTCGATGCTGACGCCAGTACCCATAGATGGGGTGGCAATGACAACGGTGTGACTTAGGTTAGCGTCGGGGGCTTTGATATAGGCCTGTTCGGCTTCACCGCCGCTAGTTTCTGAGTTGAGTAGGAGCACCTTACCGCCAGCGCCCTCGATGGTGCTGATTATCTGATTCAGCCGTTTAGAGCCTGCTTTGCTGTCGGTGGCGATGAATACCTGATTGCCGTCTGCGACATCATCGACTAGCCGCGCCACAATGGCGCTGGCGTCGATGGATTCGATAAAGTCAACGGACCAAGGTTCGGACTTGGCGTCGTTGACCAACAGCCAAGCGGGGGTAGTGTCACCTCGCAGAGATTGAATGTAGTTGATACTGCCCTTGTCTAGGTCGGCATCGGCCAGTATGACGCGCCGTGCCACCTGCACTAACTCAGTGAAACGGGCCAGCAGTACGGGCCGCTTACCGTCTTTATTGCAGGTTGAGCTGGTGAGTAGGTGCCGCAACACCTGAACCACCTCATCTAGAATCAGGTCGCACCCTTCAAAATCGGCGGGGTTGACTGATAGCAATGTGCCATCAACACAGCCACCAACCCTCAGGGTATAGGCCGTGCCATCGGTGTAGCGCCCCTGGGTTTTGTCTAGGTCGCCTCTGTAGTTGATGCATAGGCGGTTGCACAGGTTGCGGGTTAGCGCAATTCTGTGGCCCAGTAACAGCGCCGCATCGTCACCACCGACTAACCCGGCGATCATCTTCGTTTTGCCGGTACCTTTGGCCGAGCTGATAGCAATAATGCCGGACTGAGGTATTGCCGTTCCTTCGACGGTCTCCAGCTTTTGAGTATTGAGCCGTAGCGCCGGGGTGAGCCCCCCCAACTGATTTTGTATGGCCAGTTTAAGGCGATACTCATCTAGGCTCAGAGCTTCGGCGATCGCCGTTTGAGCAGCCTCAGGGCCAGCGTTGCCGATCAGATCGTCTATGCCCTTACCCTTGGCGCCATTCCACAGGGCCAGCCGAACAAAGCATCCTGAACGGGCCAGCAGCCCCCCAAACTTGAATAATGCTGCTGTGACTTTGCGCCGGGTTTTGGCGGCGCTGTCTTGGTCGAAGGCCAACACGACGGGGCGATCGCCGTAGCAGAACGGGTCTAACTCAGGAATCAGCGCTGGGGAAATGGGAGCGCCGATCGCGTCTTTGGCTTTGTACCCGCCATTTACCCCGTATAGGCTGATTGCGATATATCCCTGACTGAGCAGTGACAGGGCTTTTTTGCCGCCTTCGGTGTAGATGATTTCGAGCTCGGGATGCTCAGCCACCCAATCCCAAAAACTGCCCTCCATCGGCACGTCGCAGCCGTAGCGGGCTGCAATGCGCCGCCTGATAGCTGGGGGCACTGGGGGCAGGTAGGGCTTACTGCCCGCGCCTGTGGGAGCAAAGTAGCCCTTACCGTCTTTAGGCTTGAAGCTGACCTTGGCCTGCCAGGTCTCGCCTGACTCACTCAGGAATAACGCCGCTTCAAATGACTCCCGAGCCTGATGCCCAAAGCGAGAATACGACCACCCTAAGGCATCGTGAATCGGGGTTGATGGATCGCCACTGGCATCTAGCTCTAGGTCGCTGTGCAGGGCGATCGCCGCCTCAAACAGCCCTAGGTCTATGCCCGATTCAGTTAAGCATTGTTGGGTAATTTGCTGCCGGAAGGTGCTCATGATTGCACCTGCGGCTGGCACAATTCGATCGCCGCATCCGCAACTAGCTCGAACCGACTCGGCGGTATTGGCCCTCCATGCTCTTTAAAGTGGTCTAGTATCAACTCAGCCTCAGGGCCGAAAAATCTCCCAGGCAAAGGCTTACCCGTCCAACCATCAATGCAGCGATACCAATCGCCGGTGCTGAATGGATGGGGGACCAACCTCAGGGGAGCGTCGGGGAGGACAGCAGTGCCAAATCGTGTATTATGGTAAAAGCCACCAGAAAAGCTTGTTAATGGAATCAGCACAACGGGCAGTTGTGTCTTCGCAAAATTCGGTTGTACCATGGGGTTAAGTGCACCCCTCCTTTGGTGGGGTAAACGACGACCGCTTTGCCGAAAGATGTAGGAGTTGGACGGCTTGCGGTATTGGACTAACTAAACAAAAACTGACCCTTGCTTGAGTTAGCAGCTCAAGCAGGGGTTTTGTTTTGCGACTCCTTTAAACGGGAAAAACTACCGCTACGAACAAAATCGGCAACGGCGCTACGAATGATAAGGCTCCGGCAGAGTCTAGGATTCTCCGCCACGGCTTGATCGATTAAAGTCAGATCTGCGTTAGGGATGCGAATCCCAATTGGAGTGGAAACAGTGCTAGGCATTGTTTTATTGGAATTTATGCGAAGGGGACTTGCGGTCTTTTTTCGATTTGCTCCGGTGCGACAACACGGGGGCTATTTTTGTGGGACTTGAGAGCGAATAAACTGGCGGATCTCCTGCGTAGGCTTCACACCTCGATCGGCGCACGATTTCTTGAACGCGGCGATAGTTGTGGGCTCAATTCGACACCCAAAAACGGTACTCATCGACTCGGCGGTTTTATCCATGGGGACTCCTGTAGTACATGACCCAAGCTTAAAACTGATATCCCTTCGCGGGCCGTTAGTGCGCCGCTTTGGCTATGGTTTTTAGTCAGGGGCTGCTGGAAGCTTGTAGAACACGTCTGACCTAAGCCTAAAACCGATACCCTTAACGCGGAACGCGATGGCCCAATTTGGGTATGGATATTTAGTTATGAGCTACTGAAAACTTGTAGAACACGTCTGACTCAAGCCTAAAACCGAAGCCCTTTGGCAAACCGTCAATGATCCACTTTGGGTACTGCAATTTATTCAAGGGCTTCGACTTAGCCATATAGATCTGTAGAACACGTATTCTAAGCCTAGAGCCGAAGCCCTTTGGCGATCCGTTAGTGTGCCGCTATGGGTACGGTAATTTAGCCTCTGATTCCACTTCGACGTCAGAAATCCGAGTCATGGAATCATTGCCCAGTAAAGCTTTGATGGACTTTAAACTCAAAAAATCCGAGGCGTTCGCCGGGCCGATCGCAACTGGGGCGCGTTTGGCTTTGTCTCCGGTGGTCATCCTGCCACCCGCTGCCACAGCTGGGCAATCTGAGCCAGCATGTTCTGGAGTGTTTCCCGGAACGCCCGGTGCTCCGTCGCGTTGGCCGCCATCGTCTGGTCAAACCGCTGTCGATCGGCTCTGGCATCTTGCAGGAAAGTCTCAAAACGCTGGTTATGCTCTGCATTGAGCTGTTCAGAGCGCTGTCGATCAGCCCTAGCCTCAGCGAGAAACACCTCAAAGCGTTGGTCGGCCTCGGCTTTGTGCTGTTCAGCCCTCTGTGCCGCTTCCTGCTGCTGCTGGCCCATGTCGGCAATCATGGCCACGGTGTCAGCGATGGATTCCTCCAGCTGGGTCTGGGTTCGCTGGTCGCCCTCATCAATGCGTCCGCCCCATGCCTCGATCGCGCGGGCGTTGGATTCGGTAATTTTCTCGGTGCGCGCTAACCCCTGCTCAATGCGGTCTAGGCGCTCAGCACCAGCAGCATTCGATTCTGCCACTTGGGCCAGCAGCTGCTCTATCCGTCCTAGGCGATCGCCGCTGTAAGTCATCTATTTGCCTCCCTGCTGCTCTTTCAGCCACCGCTCAATCAGCATTGTTACAACCTCATTCATAGAGGTTTGCTGCAAAGCGCACTGGGATTTGAACTGTGCTCGCAGGTCGGGCTCCATTAATACTCGTATCGCCACGGTCTTTTCCTCGCTGCTCATTATCTCGGCAACAGTGCAACGCCTTAATTATGGGCGATCACTGCATTAATGGAAGCTTTATGCCAAAACTTCTTTCTGCATATTAATGCATAACTGCATATTTATGCTACAACTATGTCATGAGTTCACCCGAACCGCAAATGAGTTCACCCGAACCGCTATTCACCTACACCGAGCTACGCCGCTTCATCGCCCAGCACCTGGGCAAAGCGCCTGCAAAATCTACTCTGTCGGGATGGATGGCTGAGGTTTTGGACTTGCCCGAGGCTGACCCACAATGCCCACGTTCTTACACACTGACCGAGGCTATGGCCTTGGTTCTCTGGGGCAGGGCTGGGGAGTTAGCCAGGCGTGGCGATCGGTGTTCTCGATCTGAACGACGCAATCAGTACTTTCTTGAGGCTTATCAAAAATGGCAGTCAAATCGGCAGACCAAATCAAATCCCGCGCAGCCAGTACCGACAAGGGTTTCAGCGGCGTAAAAGAATCACAGGCCAGCACCCAAACGCCCAAACCGTCGGCTTACCGCGTTGAGTCGGCCAACGCCCTCGCCGTCGCCAACCAGCGCAATAACCAGGAATTGCAACAGTTACTCAGTAGCGCGATCGCAGCCCAGCAGGCCACAGCAAAGCAGACTGCCTTGGTGGTTGATGCCCTCATGAGCGGCGAGTTTTTGCACCAGCAAATCAATCAGGAACTGGGCGCGATCCAGCAGCAACGGCAGGAAATGATGCCGCAGTTTGAAGTGCTCACGGTCGAGGCCCTGCTGCCCAGTGCCGACCAGGTGCTGCACGACCTCAAGCTGCTCCCTGCCTAGACCACCGCGATCGCCTTTTTCCTAACCCTTTATTTGAAGTAACACCATGTCCCAAGATATTTCCGAGCTATCACTTGATTCCACCCCCGGAATGATCAAAACCTTGGCTGCTGGAGTCGCCGAACTCCAAGCGCTAGAAAGCCTTCCGGTCAACACGCAGGAACAAGAATTGGACGTTTTGCTGCGGGTCATCAATGCCCTGGCTGAGGAGCTGGGCTACGAGCTTCATGGCTAAGGCCCAGATTGAAAACCCCCAGCAGGCTGGCAGGCCAAAGCTGGGGGCATTGCCCGAAAACCATCACGTAAACGGACATCCCAACATTATGACCCCTTCAACTTCCCAGACTTCATTGACCTTAGGCATTGCTGCTGGCATAGCCGATCGCGTTGAGCGCCGGGGTCAGCAGATTACGCCGGAGGATGCGATCGCGCGGGCCAAGGCAGCGCAGGCGCAAATGGCCAAATTTGTCCGGTTGAGGGCTGCGCGATCGCAGCCGCTTAGCGCTTAGACTGCACCGCCCCATTACCTGAGAAACCACATGATGAAACCTATCCACGGTGTTTTCGCCCTGGCCATCATTGGCACCGCGATACCCAGCGTTAGCAACCTCGGCAACTTCGCCTCGAAAGTCACCACCGCCCGCGCCGAGGCCAGCCGCATCGGCGATGACATGACTGAGCTCACGCTGAGCCAGCAGGAGCAGGCGCAAAAAAACGAGGTCGCGATCGCACGCTACCAAAACGGCTGCATTCCGGTGGTGAGTGTTGACCAACAGAGCTACGTATCCCTGGTGCTCAACCTCCCAGTGATAGACAGCGCTTCCAATCAACCCATCCCGGTGGGCTCGATTGTCTGCGATGCCCACGGCAACACAGGCATCATTACCGACGATGACAGCGACCCCAACTCCCCAGGCGTCACTCAAAAAATGGCCTTCACCGGCGATAAGTCCCTAGTTGACTGGCGAATGAACCAGTACCAGGGTGCCGCCTACTACATGCCCTCAAACTAATTCCCAGCACACCTTTGGAGGATCGAACCCATGACTACCTATTCCACTAAAAACACCTATCAGACTAAAAAGCGCTCCACTCGCTCTCAAAATTCAGGGGCCAAGACAGCGCGATCGCTACTCTACTGGCTCGCCATCTGTGTTGCCGTAGTAGTTGCCGCCGCGAACATGCTGCCCTATTGCCGTGCGGTATCCCTGGCCCTAATCAATATCTTTGACCTGCAAGGCTTGGTTGGTTTTTTCGGGAATCGTGCCCTGGCCCTGATCTCCATCCCCGTTGGGATTGTGCTGTGGGCCTTCATCCAGACGGCAGAGACTTACCCAATTCTGCTGAAGCACGACCGCAAGCTGATGCGCCTGATTGCCCTTGAGGCCGATTCCGCCGACCAACTCCAGGTGAATGAAGACGACGACCCCGCCCTCGTGCGGCTAAAGGAATGGTACAACCACTTCCCCATGCTCTCTATCCGCACCGCCAATCGGGCCAGCCTGTCCGCCTACATCGTGGATACCTTCATCTGTTTAGCCGTCTTCCCCCCTGTCGATGGCGGGTTTGGAAAACTGGTGTTTGTCGTCTTCACCGGTCAATGGGGCCTCATCAACTGGGGCTCTGTCGGCCTCATCGTCACCATGCTGTTCTGCTTTGAACTGATGGTGCGCTTTATCCTGTTTCTGGGTCTGCAATGGCACTACCTGAAACGTGCCCACGGTTAGAAAACACGGCAACCGGGGGCAACGATGCCCCCTTACTTTTAGGTGACACCATGAGCAACTTAGTAACCAAAACCCTTTGGATTGACACCGCCGAAGATGCCGCCGAAGGGATGCACAACCCCAAACTCTATATCGGGGGTGGTCTGGCCGGTGGGCTCATTCTGGGTAGCCTGCTGAATCCCCTCACAGGCCTAGCTGCCCTGGCCTATGGCATCTACTTGGCCTGGGATGCTAACGAGCGCAACAGCGACCAAATCGAGGCTGTAGGCGATGGCCTGGTGGCCCACCTGCTGGATAAAAAGCACCTGAGACAGTACCAGGCCGATGTTGGGAGCGATCGGGTGCAGGCGGAACTGGCCCAGGCGATCGCGCGGGAATTGCGCCTCTCAGACGAGGCTGAAAAGCTGGCTAAGTCGATGGGTCTGCTGGGCAAGAATGCTCCTGCTGCCCCGCCACAACTGCCCCCAGCCGCGCCTGAGGATGTAGCGGCATTGCCTGCCCCCATCGGAGCCAGCACCCGCCTAAACGCCCTGCCTGTCGCAGCTGCCCCAGCTGAAGCTCAGCAGTGGGATGCCGATGAGGTAGCGATCGCCCCCACGGCAACCGGTATCCTGCAAGACTGCCTGGCCTATCCCACGATTCTCATCTACGGCCCCCAAGGGAGCGGCAAGAGCACCCTAGCTCATTGGCTGATTCAGCAACGGCTCGCCGCTGGACACCACTGCGAGATTCTAGACCCCCATGCCGCCTACGGGGCCTGGGAGGGGTTGCCGCTCTATGGCGCTGGCATGAACTATCAAGCCTGCGACGATCGCCTGGTGGCGTTTGCTGACCTGGTGAAAAGCCGCTACCAGGTCTTGAGCACTAAGCCTAATTTCAACCCCAAGCCCCATACCTTGTTGACGGAGGAATTTACCAACTGGGCTCAGCACTGCCCCCACGCCGGCCAGTTTTTTGGCAGCTCAATGAGCGACCTGCGCAAGGTGAATATGTTTGCCGTCTACGTTGCCCACGGTCGCACTTTAACCAGCTTAGGTGGCAAGTCGGGCGTAGCCGAACAACGGGACCAAACCTTACTCGAAATCGAGCTATCTGCGATCGTTGGCCCTGGGGGAAAGCCCATGCCATCGGGTAAAGCCAACGTCTATTACCCTGGCCAGAAAAACACTCCGATCGCCGTGGAGGTGCCCACTCTGGAGCTAGAGCAAACGGCCAACAACCAGGGGCTAGAATCCGCCTACTCTGCCGATAGCTCAAATGATGAGGTTGCCATTATTAGGGAGGTTTTGATTAAGGCTAACGAGCCTCTGCTGGCATCCCAAATTAGGCAAAAGCACCGGGCACTGAAAGACGGTGTTGATACCAAAGCACTGGAGCAAAAATTAGAAAGGATGGCGCACGAGGGCTTTATCGATCGCATTCCCGAGACCCCACCTAAATACGCTGTCTCGTGACTGTCTTGTGAGTGTCTTGCCCACAAGACAAAAACCCTGAAGCCCTTGTCTTGTAGGTTGTCTTGTCGTCTTGTAGGTTGTCTTGTGAGTGTCTTGCGAAACAACCCACGAGACAGCCGCAAGACGCCTACAAGACGGCCACAAGACAGCAGCACCGACTACCCTACACCTCTATTTAGGAGTAGCAGAAATGACCTGGCAATGCTCTTACAGCCCACTCGAACTGCACCAGCTAAATCCTCACGATTTTGCCTACGGCGATCGCGTTGTCCTGCCCGATGGTCGCACTGGAATGGTGTCAAAGGTTGGCTACAAATATGGCCATGTCGATGTCGATTACGGAAGCGATTGGAAAGGACTTCTGGCAGAATTAAGGCCAGCGATACCCGCCGAAATTGGGCAGCCACGTTATCAGCAATTGAGCTTAATTTAGTGCGATCGCGCCGCAGCCCACAGCATTGAGGGCACTACCTGAAAATCTCACATCTTGAAGGAACACCCATGTTCACATTTCCTGTTGGCTTATTCACTGAGACCGCCCCTTGGGACTTCGATCGCATTGCTACCGACCTGTGGATTGATGCCAGCGCTAACCTATTCGATGCTGTCTCTGGAGGCAATGCCGCCGCAGCAGACGCGCCGGTGCTACGGATAGGTGACAAGTCAGGCAATGGTCGCGACCTGAAGCACAGAGGCACCAGCGGCAATGCAGGCACTCGCAAAGCAGCAGCGGTTAACGGGCGCGACATTGTGAGGCTAGATGGCACCGATGATGGTTACAGCCTCGACGCCGACCTGGCCCTCGTTGACCACACCATACTGATGGCATTCAGACCCGCCGCGACGATCACCGCTGCATCAGTCGGGCAATGCCTGCTATCAGGTGGCGTGGGTGGCAGCTCCTCAGCTGAGCTGATTCTGTTCACTGGGGCAGTAACCGGCAACATCCCCACGGAGCGCCTCAGCCACCTAATCTTGCAAGACATCGGCGCGGGCCTAAACGTTTTTGGCTATGCCAAGACTGACGCCGATATCTCTGGGCCTAACCAGTTCTCTCTGGTTTGGGATAACAGCGCCCAAACCTTTGCAGGCACACTAAACGGGAACGACGATTTCGGCACCGTTTCAGCAGCAGGTGGTTTTGCGCCAAACCGCAGACCTAACGTGCTCCGGCATGTGGGATTCAGGGGCTTCAATAACGCGGCCTTCGCTGCGATCGACCTGATGGAGCTGGTGGTCGTGGCAGGGGTCTTATCTACCGATGACCTACTTCGAGGCCAGGGGCGACTGGCCCATAAGTGGGGCATGACGGCGGGGCTGCCCAGTGGCCACCCATACAAGGCCACAGCGCCGATGGTGTAGCCTAGGCCAGTAGAATTTCACCATGCCCCGGCGATCGCGCTGGGGCTTTTTGTTCCCTTCAGGAGGCTAGTCGTCAACGTAAACCATTGACCCGCCCATCATGCCGCTACCGCCAACCTTTTTGCCGCTCTGCGTCACCAGGCGAATGCGTGCCTTGTCTGGGTCATTGGGACTACTGGCAATGGCCCATCCCTTCCAGAGGTGGGTCGCTAGCTCCAGCCTGACGGCTTTGTTTTGACTCAAGAATGCAGTGGACACGCCAATGTCAATGCAGGCGGGGCAGTCTAGCGGGGGCTCAGTTTCGGCAACCCCAGTGATCACCGTCCCGTCGGGGTCGATTAAGCTAAGCTCAGACCGAAAAGCATCAATCGTACTCCCGCCCCCGCTGCTGCTAACGGACGGTGCTGCGGCAGCCTCTACCTTGGCTTGGTAGGTGGCATCGCGCTGGTAAGCCACATCCCGGTTGGCGGCATATTCAGTGGCTTTGGCTTGAGCTTCGGCGTAGTCGGGATGATCGACGGGCACTAGGCCCAGAGAATTGATAGCCCAGCCCCACTTTTCTGCAACGCTTGCCCACTCAGATTCTCCAGCACTCTGCGCCGCCACCGCTGCCTCATACCCCTGCTGCTTACCATGGACTAAATAATCCGCCGCTGGCGGCGCTTCAGCAACCGGTGCGGCCTCGGCGGGCTGCTCTGCGGTGGTGCTGGTTAAGCTGCCGCAACCCGCTATAAGCAGGCAGGCGGCGAGGGCAAGGGGGCGGATCATGGGGCGGATTTCTAAGACTGTGTGCCTAGAGTGCCCTGCGGCAATGACTGCCACTCCCAGTTCTGGCGCAGTTTATGGAGAGTTCATGAGTTTTGAAGCGAAACGGTGGCTCAAAACAAACCCCTCACGGTCCAGCGAGATCCGTGGGGGGTAACTTAGGGTGCATCTACGGGACGTTCTCAGGAACTCGCTGCTGGTTTAATGGTGCCCGCCTGTTTATGGCTGATCATTCAATGAGGTAGCTATCTGGGCCATCTGGCTGAGGGCCGCCTCGCAAAGTCAGATTAAGTCGGCGTAATAATCAACCATGTGGTCGCGTGCGTTGTCCTGTGTTGGGAAAGTGCGGGTCGTGAAGAGATCACCGCCACTATTCACCTTAAGGTAATGCTCGGTTTCGCTGGCCCGAATGATTTCGATGGAATCTCCCCGTGTATTTCGGTTTGAGAATACAGATCTTCCGTCGGAGCGAGCCTGACGCCTTAAAGACTCACAAGCGATTCCATCGCTATCGTCATCCAAACTACTAGGTGCAGACCCTTCCTTGAGGTGATACTGTGCCTCTCCCCATGACGCAAAGTCATCGCATACTTGCCCGGCCATGGGTACTGCTGCTGCCACCGCACTAGCCTCTACCAATTGAGGCGCACTCCCGGGACAAAGATGATCGAGGCTCCTAATCTCTCCGCCAAGACTCACCATATAGCAGTAATGATCGATGCTTGAGTAATCATTAGCTCTGGCAACACATGGCAATAGCAGGCTTGCCCCAATAAGGGCAATGGCAGGGACTGTGGGCTTAAATCGGGGCATTTTCATAAGGATGTTTAACGGTGCTCCATCCCAAACATTCCCAGCAGGCCGCACACTGAATCAGATGCCCACCAACTCTTGACCAGCCCTTCACGAATGACCAGCTGGGGCTAACCAATATTGGCCAGTGGGTCAGTACCGATCAAAACAAAACCCCCACGGGCCAGCGGTGCCGGTGGGGGTTTTCAATATCGGGTGCATCTACGAGACATGCTCGTGCCGCTGTGGGCCTATGGTGCCCTGGGTGGTGGGGAGCAGCAGCGGGGGCAGGGTGCGATCGCGCCGGGGCTTTTTGCTGCCTACGCTCGCTGCCTCATGTCCATCGCTATCAGCACAGCAGTGCCCATCCACCAGCTCAGGTTAAAGCCCAGCACGGTATACATTGGCCAATCAGATGGCCATGTCCCAAAATCCATTGCCGCACCCATCGCAACATGCTTATGGTGCCCCAAACAAAACCCCCACAGGCCAGCGGTGCCGTGGGGGTTTCAGTATTGAGGCTTCTGCATTGCCGCTGTGGGCCTATGGTGCCCTTGCTGGTGAGGTGCGATCGCAGGGCAAAGGTGCGATCGGCCATGTGGCTTAGTCCGGTGAGCTGACGCGCTTGCAAGCGTACTCTGCCCCGTTAGCGTCTACAGCTTTGCAGTGGACGTTACCCCACTTAACCACCGTCAGCACATCGCCTTGGGGGGCCTCAAGGGGAATCGTGCCCCGCCCCAAACGCTCGACCAGCTCCGAGGCCGATAGACCCATGCTTGTGGCCAGGGCCTTAAAACCTTCCCATCCCTCATCGGTGGCCAGCAGCTGGCGACGCTTTTTGGCCTCCCCATACATCGGCTCACGGGGCTGTAAATTGCCCTGGCTGTGGGGATGCTCACCGGGAGAGAAATCACTCTTTTTTCTGGGCACAGCGCAAACCATTGGGGCACCTCTCAATCTATACCGTGTATTGCGATAAGCCTAGCACAGTTCTATTTATGTGTAAGGCATTGACATTCCAATCTATGCTGTATATATTGAGTGCATACCCGGCGGGGAGAAAACCGCAGGGCGGGGTGAAAATCCCCCAACCCCCTGGTAGGCGCCTTCGCCGAGCGGACGACAAAGACCACTGACAACCGTTGACCGTCCTCACGCCTCCTGGGAGGACGTTAATCAAAAGATTTGGAGCGCTTTGGTCGTGCAGGCCGAGTTGAGCGACATCAATATAGAGCCTGCAACTGATTTCGCCAGCCGGTAACCACGCCGCCGGGGAGGTGCAACCCCTCCCCCTGGCCTTAGCCCTACCCACTACACGGGGCTGTCGTTTTTGGAGTTTTCGCCATGTTCGGATTTTTCTTGTTCGCTGGCCTGTTTGTTGCCCTCTGCCTCTTCACCGCAGAGCCCGCCGCGCCGGTGCCGGTGGTCGATGACCTGCCCTCGCTGGAGGAGCTGCTGGCTGAGGCCGAGGAGTTGATCGCCAAGCCGCTGCCTCCCCTCACGGCGGCGCTGGTTGCTCAGGCGCAGGCTGCTGCGATCGCTGCACCGGTGGCCGTGGCTGTGGTCAAAGTCGAGACGCCTGCCAAGCCGATCGCCCAGATGACCAGCGCCGAGCTGCGGAAGGAGTGCGGCCGCCGGGCGATCGCCTGGCGCAATGCCCACGGCAAGGGCAAGCACATGCTGAAGGGGGAAATGGTTGAGGCCCTGTCCTAGGGCGATCGCGCTGCCAGCCCACGGCGTAGAGAGGGCACAAACGCAAAACCCCTAGCAGGGCCTCAGAAACGCTGCTAGGGGCAGTAAACCAAACGTGGAGTTTGATATGACCGCAATTCTACAACAGACCGTGATCGCGCCATTGCCCACCGCCACTGCACGCCGCACCTACCTGGCTACCCTGGCCGATGGCAGCACCGCCCGGGTAACCGTTGCCCAGGGCTACCACCCTGCTCTGGGAGGTGGTGAAATTGCCCAGGTCAAGGCTGCGATCGCACTGCCCATTCTCGCGCTTGCCATCGTCGGCTAAGCGTAGATTGCCCTGGGGCTGGCCCTCGCTGGTCCTAGGCCAAGGGTTAATCTACTGGGGCACAAGATGTATGTCTTTGAAGCTTATCTACTTAGTCATCAATGTATATTCGTGTTCCAGCCGTCCAATGACTTCCACCAAAACGCTTACCGCTAGGAGTTCTTAACGATATGTGGGCGCTGTCCGGGGCGGTCGGATTACTTATCCTTGCCCATTGAGCTTGCATTCCTGCAGCCGCCTCGCGCTGCACTTCTTTGTTCTGCGCTAGAAAATCTATCGTTACTGTCACTTGTAAGATTTCATTGTCAGAGGGATTCAACTCGACGGATTTCACAATTGAGGCGCTTGGGTCAGCCTCATGCAGCCATTCGCGATAGCGAGTTAGGTTACTCTTCCTCAACTCCGGGTTTATAGCCACTTCAGCTTGGCTCTTATTGCTCAGTGCCGCTAGCTTGTTTGCCTGATATTCTTCAATTTTTGTCTGCGCTTCGGCATAGTCTGTGTGCTCTCTTGGAACCAATTCCAGTTGAGAGATGGCCGCTTGCCATGAATCAGCAACGGCTGTCCACTGGTCTGATGTTGTCGCGGACTGAGCAGCGACCGCTGCCGAATACCCATTAGTCTTGCCATCCTGCAAATGATCTGGGGACTGAGCAGTTGTAGGCTCCTGAGCTGAGCTCACAGATTTAGGCTCGCTTGCCTCAGGGGCTGCTTCTGTTGCTGGGGCTTGCGTAATTGTTTGTAGTGGCTCATTAAGCTGTTGTGTAACGACTAGCAAAAGCCAAAAGCCACTTGCAATAGAGAACCCTATTTTGATTGCTTTAGGCCAATTACTTATCCATGCGAGAGTAATACCGCCAGGGGGAAAAACCATCAACATGACTATGATTAGCCAACTCTTTTGATGCAACGGAGTTGGCCTTTCGCTACTAACTAGATTTTTTGAAGCAGAACTAGACGAAGGTTGAGCACTGGCTGTTAATGGCTCTGCTGGCCTGATCCCCGCTAACTCCCATTGCTCCGACCAGGCATCCCCCTTCCCATTTTCCCTTGCTGTGACGATGACCTTGTCAAACCCAGCAGGCTTAATGCTGCCTAACTCCTGCCGGATCATGGTCAGCACCCCTTTATCAGGTGCTGTCTGTCCTCGTAACGCCACCCGGAGCAACGAGCCCGAGTTGGTGACCCTAACAGTTATGCCCTTGGAGGCAAAGGATTTGTTCATCAGGGCTTCCAACGCTTTGGGGTCACCGGCGCGGGCAGCGTTTTTTAAGGCATCTGTCATGAGATTTATGTTCGCCGTTTGAGGTCATCGGCCTGGCACTGTCTTATCGCCCCCCAGCTCGCTCGCTCGCCGCACGACCACCGCATAAATTTCCGTTGGCCATTCGATCAGTGGGGACGTCGCAAGGGCCATCGCTACTACTACCAGACCCACCCCCAGACTGACTACCACTTACCGTTGCCGATGAAGAACTTGAGGCAGAGCTAGGCCCAGCAGCAGGAACAACGGTCAGGTTGTTGCAGATGGAGGACAGGTTCAAGCTGCTTGAGGTGTTGTTTAGGTGCATGTAGCACCTCATGTCGCGTTCAGCTTCAGAGCGGGAGACTCGAGGATAAGGATAGGCATTGGCAGAAGCTGAGGTGATCACAACGGCCAGCGCCAGGCCACTAGCTGCGATTTTCAATAGGGACATTTGCATAAGAATGGTTTACGGTGCTCCACCCCAATCATTCCCAGCAATCTGCATATTGATCGGGCTACCCACCAACTCTTAACCACCCCTTCACGAATGACCAGCTGGGCCGCCCAAAATAAAACCCACCAGCCTGTGCAGCCAGTGGGAGGTTCAGGAGTGCTACGAATTGGCCCTAGGTTGCCCCGATTGGCCAATGGCCTCGCGAGGTTATGTCGGGCAGATTAAGGCTTGTTAACCTTAACTGTCATATGCCCAACGACGGACTAGCAAAAAAGCTGAAACCCGCATTCTCTCGTTGACGGGTTGCAATACCAGCAAATATTCAAAGACTCAAAAGCATTGCTGTATAAGGGCTGAGTTTATCAATTTAGTCCAGCTTTGGAATATTGGACTAAACGCGCTCACCATGCGGGCTGATTAGTACACCCGCCACCAGCGCCCCATGTCTTACTTATGTCCGGGCTGTCACAGCCGGGGGCTTAGTTCTGGAAAAAGCGCAATTTTCCCTCCTTTTCCCTCCTTTACACTCTGACGACCTTTGCCCCGTAGCGATCGCGGTGGTGCCAGGGTGGAATGGGTTTATCAAATAAAGGCATTAGACCTTAATAGCCTAAGCTCCTAAACCCTTGTTCGGTTGTACCCATGATGGGCTAATCTCATCATGCCTTTAGAGGGTAAATCGATGGCCGCGATCGCCGTGGTGAATCAGAAGGGGGGCAGCTCCAAGAGCACAACTGCTGTGCACCTGGCCCAATGGCTACAGCAGCGGGGTGATGACGTTGCTTTGGTCGATGCTGATGCCCAGCGCAGCAGTTCTATCTGGGTGGAGGCCATGGGGAGCACTATCCCCGTTCACATCCTGGCCAGCCCCGACGACTTAATCGAGCAGATACCCGACATTGCCGAGCAGCACCAGCATGTGGTCATCGATGGCCCCGCTGGTTTGTCTGAAGCAACCAGGGCCATCCTGTTTCGGTGCGATTTTGCGCTGATACCTTGCCAGCCCACCGGCGTTGACCTGCGCAGCGCTGCCGATGCCATCAAGTTGGTTAAGCAGGCCCAGAGCGTGCGCAATGGCCCCCCAGGTGCTGCCGTATTCCTGGCCAGGGCGGTGAAGGGGACGCGGCTGAAGGATGAGGCGATCGCACTGCTGAGCCGGTCTAACGTGACCATCTGCAAAGCTGTCATTCACCAGCGCCAGGTGGTGGCCGACACCTTTGGCCAGGGTGCTACCGCCTGGGGGATGCCGGGCAAACCTGCTGCCGATGCTGCTGGGGAGTTCGATGCTCTGTTTAAGGAAATGATGGGGATGCTGCCATGAGCCCACAGAAGCGCCGCAGTCTTGACGACGCTATGGCCGCCAGCTTTGTCTATGGCGATAATGAGGCCCCACCACCAGCGCCACAGGCTCCATCAGAACCGCCGCCGGTGGACACCTCAAAGCCCACGCCAAAGCGCAGCACCAAAAGCAAGCCAGCAGACTCACTAACGACCGTGAATATCAAAATCCCTCGCAGTCAACAGCGATGGCTGCAAGACACTGCCCAGCAGGTGCGAGACAACAACCCAGAGCCGGTGCCACCACCCCAGCGAGTTTACCCTCAGCACCTTATCCAAGCCGCGATCGCCCTGCTAGAGGCCCAGGACGTGGACTGGAGCGCCGTGCGCAACGTAGAGGAGTTGAGGGATAGATTAAACCTCTAATACCTTTATGGGTTTATCGATTTAGCGGAATGATCTCCCTACCCTATCCATTGAGTAGACATGAATGGGGTAGAGCGTGTCTTCTACGCTTTGATTTGAGCGAACGGCATCATCCCGGTCTTGCCGATAAGAAATGAGGGTATCAATGCGTCTTTTGTATTCTGCTTCGGTTTCGTTGTCCAACTGCGGGTACAGGATGTAGATGGTCTCGATGGTCACGTTCGCGTCAAGCACCTCTTCGTAGGCAGCTGTCGATTGGCTGACATCTCTCCGGCTAGCACCCAAGATGCTTGTGTAGTCGAGGTCTAGACAGCTGCCGTCGGGCAAAATTATGTAGGACATGCCACACGCATTTGATACTTGGGCTTGGGCTGGAAGAGCGATCGCAAAAGTCGTAGCTAGGAGAATGGGCGAGAGTAAGTTTTTCAGCATGTGCTCGGCGTTGAGGTACTTCTACCCCTTACGCAGCCGTGTTCCAGCGAGCCGAATGCTTTACGAAGCAATCACGGTTGAGCAGTTTTTTGTAGGCGCAATATAGGCAGCAGGCAAAGTGATCACCAAGACATCCAGCACATGCAGCAAAGCCGACAGCGTCGCCCATGGCGGTGTTGGAGGGGGTTGTGGTCAAAGACAAAATGAGAATAGCCAAAGCGGTGGAGCCGACACCGTACCCTACGCTTGCAGACGATCGACTTCAACCGGGGTCAGCTGCGGCAGGCGGACGGTGAACGTTGTGCCCTCCTCCGCTGTCGAGGCCACCTCTACCGTGCCTCCATGGGCGACAACAATCTCGCGCACAATGTACAGCCCTAAGCCGATGCTGCCAACTCGCCGCGCTGTCGATTTTTGCATGGGTTGGCGAATGAGCGGATCGAAGATTGTCTCCAGCATCTCTGGCGGGATCGGCGGCCCTTCGTTATGCACGCTCAAGACCACGGTAGATCCGTCTGAAGCGACCGACAGTTCCACCGGTCCCTCGACTGACCCATGGTGAATTGCATTGCCCATGAGATTGGAGACGACCTGGCGGAGCCGGGCCGCATCCCAGTCGCCCGTGAGGTCGCCAGCCGAGTGAAAGCGCAGCGTGCGCTGGGGGTAGGTAAGGCAGAATCCCTCAAAGACGCTGCGACAAAGTTTTTCCAGATCGACCGCATCGCGCGTTAGCGGTATCGTGCTGCCTGCCCCTGTCGAGGCGAAGTCGATCAGGTCGCTAATTAACCGCGTGACCACCTCCGTGTTCTTCTCGATTATCGACAGCGCTTGGGGAGAGCTTGGGTCTTGATTGGCGGTGCGCGCGATAAGTTGCGCAGCCATGCTGATGCCGTTCAGCGGGTCGCGCAGGTCGTGGCCGAGGATGGCCAAAAACATGCGCCGTGACTGATTGACGCGATCGGTGTAACTGCCGACAGCGGCGGCGAGCGATTGATCGATCGATTCGTTGAAGCGGGTGATATCGTTGACATCGTTGATGTCGAATTGCGGGTGACTCTCAGTCCACAGGCGGAGCACGCTGGCGCGCAGGGCGCGGTATTCGGAGATGACCTCCATGATGTCAAAGCCCGAGCCCATGCGGGCCACACCGTGCAGCACTGAGGCGTGGT
>NZ_JACJPP010000009.1 GCF_014696135.1 Nodosilinea sp. FACHB-141
GCACCGATACCCTTCAAGCGATTGCCAAGAAGAACGCTTATGTAGAGCAAGAAACGGCACAATGGCGCGCGCTAGCTGAATCGACTGATTACAGATAACAGGCGCAGAAGGGTAACGAAGGCATGCTCTCAAGTTCTCGGTAGCGGTATTACGTTCTACTGAGGACTTGGGCCTATAGGACCGAACCCACCTTCTCACATCACAATTGCAACCCATCCTGTTCTAATCAGCACCTTGATTGAACGTAGTTCAGAAATAAGCAGGTCAGTAGTGATGCACAAAAGAACGGCCAGTTTTGACAGTAAAGGATTAAAGTGTTCCGTCACCTTTTACACTCCAGATCAAGCCGCATCGGGTCAACGTTGTCCGGCCATTGTCATGGCGCATGGCATCGGCTTGACCAAAGAGATGGGTCTACCACCGTTTGCTGAGCGCTTCGCTCAAGCTGGGTTCGTTGTCACGCTGTTCGATTATCGCCACATCGGTGCCAGTGAGGGAGAGCCTCGTGGACAGATGCTCCCGACCGAGCAGCACGAGGATTACCGCAACGCTATTACCTGGACTCAACTGCAACGAGAAGTTGATCCCAATCGCATTGGGGTTTGGGGCTTCTCCTATAGCGGTGGTCACGTGCTGCATCTAGCGGCATTTGATCGGCGTGTGAAAGCGGTCGTAGCCCAGATGCCGACCGTGAATCTTTTTCTCAACTCCCGTCGCCTGACTTCACCCCTTGACCTCGATGAACTCACAACGTTGCTTTCACAAGACCGCATCAAGCGGTATCAAACGGGGGAAGTGAGCTACTTTCCTCTGGTTGCCCCACCCGGACAACCGAGCTTTCTGCCGACACCCGATGCTTTCTCCTGGGTTGAATCCGCTAAAAGCGCTAGTGAAGGACGATGGGAGAATCGCATCACCTTTGAATCGATCGAGCATTCGCTCTATTACGAACCCGTTCCTCACCTTGAGGCGATCTTTCCCACGCCGCTATGTCTGATTGCAGGTGAGAAGGATTTTCTCGCACCTCCTGATTTGGTTGCTGCGGTCTATACCCGTGCGATGGAGCCGAAGTCTTTCACAATTTTGAAGGGTGGCCACTTCGACGGTTTCCAAGGAAAGGGCTTTGAGATTGCCAGTACAACTGCCGTGAAATGGTTTGAGAAATATCTCAAACAGGTCGAGGCTCCTGTCTTAGAGGTTACTGCTGCTTAGTGGCTTAGCGGTTTACACGATCGATTTTGGGGATCTTGCCAGTGCTATTTTATCTACAGATACAACTCTAGAAGCAATGCTGAACAGGCAATACTCAGGTAGATCGCAAACGCTCAATATCCTTCTTTGGTGGGACACCAAACATACGGGAATATTCGCGACTGAACTGAGAAGGACTCTCATAACCCACCTGATATGCCGCGTGGGTTACATCCGCATTTTCAGCCAGTATTAGGCGACGAGCTTCCAACAACCTCAACTGCTTTTGATACTGCAATGGACTCATCGAAGTCACCGCCTTAAAGTGCCGATGGAATGACACAGAGGACATGTCCGCTTGCTTTGCCAAATCATCAACGCGCAATGGTCTTGTAAACTCAGTTTTGATCTGCTTGATCACTGCTGCAATGCGCTGCATATGACTACCGGAGGTAGCAATCTGCCGCACTGCTTCGTTTTGGTCACCCATCAAGAGATGGTAGTAAATCTCGCGAATTATCATTGGTGCCAGGAATGGAATATGCTGCGGCGTATCCAAAAGCCGTGTCAGTCGGGTGGCACAATCCATCAACCACTTATCAGCATTGCTGACGAACAAGCCTCTTACTGAATTTTCTCGTTTATCCGGACTGCGCTGGATTTGGTCGATAATATCCCAAAGCTGAGTTGCGTCCAGGCTGAGCTTAAAGCATAAATACAGCTGATCTGCTGTCGCTTCTACAATCAATCCACTGAGCGGCAGATCAACTGTGACGACTATATATTGAGCCGCGCCGTAATGATAGGTTTCCTTGCCCAGTAAGGTTTCTTTTCTACCCTGAAGAATAATGCAAAGTGTCGGCTCATACACAGCACAGAGTGCTGTAGGGGCCACAGATTCTCGCATCAATTCTAACTGCTCAATAGCGGTCGAATGGATACCGTTACCCCTTCCATTGGTGTGCCGAACCACTAATGTTGCCAGTTCCTGACATAAATTGCTCACTGTATCCCTATTCATAATTTCAATCACCACGCTAGAGATTCAGGAATTCAGCCATTCTCACCCGCTCAGCTTAGGGGATGTTCACTCTAGAGGAAGCTCAACCATGACAGGATTAGGCAAGTATATGCAAGGTTTAGGTATTCAGTGTCATTTTTTTCAATTTTATGATGAACTCGCTTCAGAAAAAAATGATGAATGAAGCAATAATCAAGACACAAAAAACGTGTTTTGGTAGTTGGTTTAATCCGAAAATTGAACAAAAGTATGGTTATTTATCTAATGCAATAACGCTGTCATTCATTATTTTTCAGGAAAGCAGGTATGACTCAAAAAGCTTGAGTAATTTGTCTTATGTCGGGCCTCATTCGGACGAAGGATATCCCCCTCATCCTCCTTAATAAAGGAAGTACAGAGGGAATCTTAGGCCACTAGAACTTGAGGGAGATCTAGAATGCACAAAGGTGTATCTTACTAAATCGAGAACCATTATAGACGGTTTTCAATGCTAAAAATAGACAGCATAGGCAGTAAGTAAACTTACTTGGCAGTCCATCTTTGTATAAATAGTAAAACATTGAGTACTCAATTTAGTCAAAACAATTTTGTCATTGTCGGACGGAGCGAGAACCTCGATTAGTTCGATACAGTACCCGACGAGGCAATGGTCATCCGCGTGCACAGCAAAGATGTCAACGGGCTTTCACAGTTATTGAAGCGCGTGTTCCGACGTCCCTAAGACCGCCACTCCACTATCACAAAGATAGGAAAGAAATCTTTGAAGTCCTTCTCACATTATGGAGACATAGTCATGTTGATCGTGCCCTCGCCCTCGCTCCCCAATACGGTCTGACCGTCCTTCCTCTAGATTCCGCTATTCATTAACTCAGTGATAGTTCATCCAACAAATTAGTCAGGAGACTCATTATGCGAGCAGCACGAATGCACGGTTACAATCAACCCCTTGCCCTCGAAGATGTTCCGGTTCCAGACTTCGGGGATGATGAGATCCTACTCAAAGTCACGGCTGCGGGTATGTGTCGAACCGACGTGCAACTGGTGGACGGCTACTTTCGGCAATATGGTGAGCTAAGCTTTCCCACGACACCTGGTCACGAAATCGCGGGTGAGGTGCAGAAGGTTGGAAGCAAGGTACCGCCGTCATACGAACTTCAAGAAGGCGACCAAGTGGTCATTGTGGGCGGTTGGGGCGACGGAACGTGCCGTCATTGTCAGCAGGGCAATACACAAATCTGTGCCCATAGGAATTGGCCTGGGTTTGGGCCGTACGGCGGGTATGCAGAATACCTGCCCGTGCCCCCTAGGTACATTATTAAGGTGGACGAGCGCTTTGGACTGAAAGCCGAAGAACTCGCTCCACTTACCGACGCTGGGCTGACACCGTACCGCGGCATCAAGAAGTTGCGCGACGCGGGTGCCCTCGGGCCGAACCGTATCCTGGCGGTCTTTGGAATTGGTGGACTTGGTGCCTATGCTGTTCAGTACGCGAAGCTACTCGGCGGCGGCGCGACGGTTGTTGCCTTTGCCCGCAACGAAGAGAAACTTGCTGTAGCCAAAGACTTTGGCGCTGATCATGCCATCAGTACAAGAGGCAAATCGCTCGATGACGTTCGCAAGGAATTGAGCAAAGCCACCGGTCAAGGTGAGATCGATGCAGTCATTGATTGCGCTGGGGTTGAAGAGATGATCCGATTGGGATTCGAGCTGCTTTCCATTTCCGGTCATTACTCATCTGTGGGACTCGTCGGAGACAAGATCAGCTTGCCGCTCTTTCCCTTTGTCGGTCGCGAGCACACTTACCACGGCTCATTCTGGGGCAACTACAACGACCTCAGCGAGGTGATTGCGCTGGCGCAGCAAGGCAAGATTCGGCACGCTGTTAAGACTATTCGCTTCGACGACATCAACGAAAACATCGACCTCCTGCGGACAGGTGACATCATCGGACGGGCGGTTATCAAATACTGACTCTGTGGTGCAGGAAGCGCTTGCGATCGTGGGGCTAGATTTCGAAATAGGGTTGGCGTTTGAGCCGGCAAAGCAGTCCGAACCATGTGGTGCCCCTACCCGACTGACAGGTAGGTCTTTCGGAGTTCGTGGCGCATCGGGAGTTCGGGCAGGGCTGTCAGCAGCAAATAATCTTTGAATAAACGAAAAAGGAGTGTATAGAGATGAGTAAAGGGAGAGTAGAAGCATTTAGCGATGCTGTAATCGCTATTATTATCACCATTATGGTGTTGGAATTGAGAGTGCCCCACGAAGTTGATTTGGCTGCGCTGCGCCCCCTTATCCTAGTATTTTTAAGCTATGTGCTGAGTTTTATTTACCTCGGTATCTATTGGAGCAATCACCACCATTTATTACAAGCGTCTCAGCATGTAAGTGGCAACGTTTTGTGGGCAAACTTGCATCTGTTGTTTTGGCTGTCGCTCATTCCCTTCGTCACGGCATGGGCAGGCGAAAACCTCTTCGCTGCCTTGCCAGTTGCCTTCTATGGCACAGTGCTGTTGTTTTCAGCGATCGCTTACTACATCCTTTCCCGCACGCTCATTGCTTGCCACGGTCAAGATTCTGCTCTTGCACTAGCACTGGGACAGGATCTTAAAGGTAAGACATCAGTGATTCTCTATACCGTAGCAATTCTATTTGCCTTCATAAACCCGGAAATGTCTTGCCTACTGTACGTCTTAGTTGCAATGATGTGGCTTATCCCTGATCGCCGTATTGAGAGAACTTTAGCCTCGTAAAAGATGCAGATCTCAAAGAAAGCAATCGCTGATTAGCTACTATTTCATTAACCAGAAATAAATTCATGTTTGAGTCCTAGCTGACGCTTGTACTCAATGATATAGAGCGCTAATTTTTAATGAGTGTGCCAACAGCCATTTTTGTGAAATTCAGGAAATTAAACTGCCTGCTAAAGAATTCAACTTGATTAAATCCTTATGCACTATTCTTGGCAAGCGTTAATTTGTGTACAGATTTTGAAAGGAATTTAAGAATACGAAGATTTTGCTGACTTAAATATCGTTGAAGCATATAATCGATATTTGTAAATATAGCTTGCGCAAGAAAAAGAACAATTAGTTATCATCATTAGTGGTTTTATCTATATATTCTAAATTAGAAATTAAACATTTTTTGTCTTAGATACGTGTACGTATCGCAATTTTAGGAACACTTTAATCACTTCTTTAGAAGCTGTCATGAATACTACAAACGCACAAGCCATCAAACCCACCATCGTCCTTGTCCACGGCGCATTCGCCGAGTCGTCTAGTTGGAATGGTGTATTGACCCAACTGAACGAGAAAGGCTACTCGACGGTTGCTGTAGCCAATCCTCTACGGAGCGTGAAAAGCGACGCAGACTATGTTGCTAGCATCCTCAAAAGCATTGAAGGCCCCACAGTGTTAGTCGGACACTCCTATGGCGGTGCCGTCATCACTAATGCGGTCAACGGCAACGAGAACGTGAAAGCACTCGTCTATGTTGCGGCTTTCGCGCCAGATACCGGTGAGACGGCTGTCGAACTCTCAGGGCGCTACCCCGGCAGCACGCTAGGGCCAGCGCTCGCGCCACCGGTTGCCACACCCGATGGCGGTAAAGATCTCTATATCCAGCAAGACAAGTTCCACGCCCAGTTTGCGGCAGATGTGCCGGCCGCTGCTGCACAGCTAATGGCTAGCACTCAGCGACCCATTACGGAGGCTGCTCTCAATGAAGCTTCGGGTACGCCGGCTTGGCAGTCCATCCCGTCCTGGTTCATCTATGGCGATCGCGACTTAAATATTCCGGCAGCCGCCCTCTCGTTCATGGCAGAGCGCGCCAACTCGAGAGAAACGGTGGTCGTCAGTGATGCATCCCATGTCGTGATGGTGTCTCATCCAGATGTCGTCGCCGGACTCATCGAGCACGCTGCAACTGCTGAGTGGAACAGCTAGCTATGCCGCAAAAACGTTTGAACCTCTCTAGGTAGCTCTTTCGTGAAAAGTGCCAAAAATTTTCAGCGCAGCGGTGGACAGTTATCATTTGGCTACCTCAAGGCCTCGTGGATTGTAGGTGTGGAATAAGCCAGAACGGCTAGCTGCACGCGCGCAGGCAACTGTACCGCTGCCGAAGAAAGACTGAAATGTCTGCCATATAGAGGGTATGACCAGCTTGCTCCTGGTAATTTGTGAGCTGATGAGTCTTACCAAGATAGAACACTGCAGACGTACTACAACATCTCAATTCAAGCCGAATTTAGACTAAGCACCCTCCGGGCTTTAAGACTCAACTCAAGACCATGAAACAGCAATTCGGCTCTAGAAATGTGTGCATAGCTTATGAGAATTAGATGGACTAAAATCGCAGCTTTGCTACTTTAAGGCTATCTACTTGGGGCCAAAAACCGTTGGCATAAAGCGCCGCCTGGGTACGATCGCGCAGCTGCAGTTGACTGAGAATGCTAGTGACGTGATTGCGCACCGTGCGCTCAGAAATGTAGAGCGTCTGGGCAATTTCGCGATTGCTGAGGCCGTTGCTAATCAGCTTCAGCACCTCCTGCTCACGGGGCGACAGCCCCTCTAGCTCAGGGGGAATCAGTGCTGCGGGCAGTTCGGCGGGGGCTGCAGGGAACTGAGTTTTTTCGAACAGCCCTGGCCCCATGTGGGTGTAGCCCTGATGCACAACGCGAATTGCGATCGCCAACTGATCCACAGGGGTCTGCTTCAACAGGTAGCCCTTGGCCCCGTAGCGCATGGCCTGCTGCACATATTCGTCATCGTCGAAGGTGGTGAGCACCAAAATCTTTACCCCGGGAAAGTCGTCGCAGATCTGACGGGTGGCGGCAACACCATCCACCTGGGGCATGCGCACATCCATCAGCACTACATCGGGTTGGCGGGGGGTAGCGTAGAGGGCAATGACCTGATCGACAGCCTGCTGACCGTTTTCAGCCATGCCGACCACGGTGAGGTCGGGTTGAGCCTCTAGGAGGTTGGTCAATCCCTGACGAATGATGGTTTGGTCGTCGACGAGGAGGAGGCGGATCAGGGGGTGAGAGAGTAATGGGGTGAGGGGTGGATCGGGTAGGGTGCAGTCGCGATAGCACTGCACCGATCCTTAGGCGGGATGGTCGATCGCTGCAGGCAGCGGCAAAATGACGCTGATACGGCAGCCTGCATCGGGGGCGCTCCAGATTTGGCAGGTGCCGCTGAGGGCGATCGCTCGTTCGCGCATGCCTCGTAAGCCAAAGCCTGTGGTGTTTTTGCTGGGGTCAAAGCCCTGGCCGTTGTCGAGCACCTGGAGGTAAACGCGGCTGGGCTTGGCCCCCAACTTGACCTGCACGGTGGTGGCTTGGCTGTGTTTGACCACATTAGTAATCGCCTCTTGCACAATGCGAAACAGGGCCAGCGTGATGTCGTCGGGCAGGGTTTCGGGCAGCTCGACCGAGCAGTCTGAGGTGATGCGGGCCGATTGGCACAGCTCGTTGACTAAAAGGGGTACGGCGATCGCCAGCGATTGCCCCTGTAAAGGGTTGTTGCGCAGGGCAGAAACCGACTTCGACACATCCCGCAGGGTTTGATAGGCCGAGTCTTTGGCGTTGGTGAGATAGCCGCGGGACTGGTCGGCTTGGGCGGGCAGGTAGAGCAGGGCATTCTCCAGCAGAATGGTTTGGGCTGTTAGCGCGTGGCCAAGGGAATCGTGGATTTCGCGGGCAATGCGGTTGCGCTCTTGCAGGGTGGCCTGGTTTTCGATTTGGGCGGCGTAGCGACGAAGCTGCTCGTGGGCAGCGGCTAGCTCTTGCTGGCTTTAATACACCGACAGCAGCGCATTCACCAGCAGCGACACAAACACCAGCACCAGGCCAAACACAAACATGGCGTTGGTTTGAAACACATTGATGCGCATCTGGTCGGGGGGAAAGCCAACATGCTGCAAGAGATCTGCGTGGATGGGAATGCCACGATAGGCGATCGCCGCCGCGCCGTGAAAGACAAAAATAATCGCTACCACCCCCACCTGGCCCCAGGTTTTGAACCGCTGGCAGCTGCGCACCACAACTACCAGACCCAGCAGCGGCAAAATGCGCATCATGGCGGGCACGTGGGTCGTGGACAGGGCCAACAGCAGCAGCAACCCCAGCTCCATGGTTGTGTAGAGCAGTTTGTGCGATCGCTGCACCGGTTGCCACAGCCCCACACCGCCCAGCAGGGCAATGATTAGCAGCTCTAGCCAGGCCACCCCCCTTCCAAAGGCCAGGCCAAAGGAGGGCAGGGTTAAGCAGACGGCAATGCCCAGTAGCACCCACTCGACGTAGAGCAGTTGGCGCCGGGGTGAGGAATGGCCGAGATCAGCCTCAAAGGATGACGCATTTTGGGGGGCGGGCTTCAACGCGTTGAGGAACTCAGATTTCACCAAGGTTGGCTCCCAAACCGGCTAGCTGCCTCCCACTGTACAGGCCGCAAATGGCTGTGACCAGGGGCTGACCTCCCACTGCGGCCCGGCTCCAGTAGGACAAATCTCCTACCTCTGAGGCACTCTCACAGCGACATTTGCCCTAGCCGGTTTGGGAGCTTTGCTTCAGGCGTGGGTCAAGGCCAGCTCCTTAGGATGGGGCTAGCCCAACTGAGTTGGTTGTGTGTTCCAACTTTTCACTCCCTATCACCACTCCCGCTTCCCTTGGTTCCACTGTTGGGGCTAAGGGAAGCTTTCCTCACTACGGTTGCAGCTAGAAAACCTATGGCAGAGCATTTTTCAACTACCCCGGTAGCGGAGGAGCGATCGCCCGATGCCGATTCTGTAGATGTGGGAGCAAAGCCAAGGCGCTGGCTGCGCTGGCCCCTGTGGCTTTGGCTGCTGGGCCTGCTGGGCTTGCTGGGGCTGGTGCCGATTGTCGGCCCGCGAATAGGGTTGGTGCTGCCGCCCCCCAAACGCGAGGCGGCGAGCCGTGGTCTCAACGCCTTGACCCAGCCGGTCGAAACCGCTGCGGTGACAGTGCGGGTAGAGGGGCGGGGCAGCGTGGTGGCGGTGACTACGGTAAATCTAAGCCCCAAGACCGCAGGCCGATTGGAGGCGCTCTATGTAGATCAGGGGGCCATGGTGGCGGCGGGGCACGTGCTAGCCCGCATGGAGGTAGGCACGCTGGAAGCCGAAGGCCCAGCGCCGCGCCCAGCTAGCCCAGGCTGAAGCTGAGTACGATCGCACCGTAGCAGGCAATCGGCCCGAGGCAATTCGTCGGGCTGAGTCGCAGGTGGCCTCAGCCCAGTCGCAGGTGGCGTTGGCGGTAAGTCAGCGCGATCGCTTTCGTGACCTGGCAGCCCATGGGGCGATTTCTCAAAACGAGCTAGCTCAGTACGAAACCGAGGCCCGTAGCGCTGAGGCTAGTCTGAATGAAGCGCAGCAGCAGCTAGCCGAAACCGCTCGCGGCGCTCGCCCGGAAGAGATTGAGGCGTCGGCGGCGGCGGTGGCAGCGGCCAGGGCTCAGGTCGAGATTATTCACACTCAGCTGGGTGAGGCGACGATTCGGGCTCCGTTTGGTGGGGTGGTGACGCAGACCTATGCAACGGTGGGGGCGATCGTAACGCCGACGACCAGCGCATCACCGACGGCTTCGGCCACGTCTAGCTCAATTTTGGCCCTGTCTTCGGGGCTGGAGGTGGAGGTGGAAGTGGCAGAGGCGAGCATTGGTCAGGTTGCGGTGGGGCAAACGGTGGAGATTGTAGCGGATGCTTTTCCTCAGGAGCCTTTTCAGGGCCGGGTGAAGCGGATTGCGCCGGAGGCGCTGATTGAAAATAACGTCACGGTGTTTCAGGTGACGGTGGAGCTGCAAACAGGGCTGGATCGGCTGCGGTCGGGGATGACGGTGGCGGCGACGTTTGTGGGCGAGACGGTGGCGGAGGCGCTGCTGGTGCCGACGGTGGCGATCGCGACTGAGAATGGCCAGCTGGGGGTGCGGGTGGCGGATGCGGCAGGCAATCCGGTTTTTCGGCCGGTGACGGTGGGGCTGACGCAGGGGGGAAAGACGCAGATTTTGACGGGGGTGGAGGGGGGCGATCGCGTTTTTTTGGATATGCCAAGGGAGGAGGGGGGATCGCCGTTTAGTCCGCCGTCGCCGCCGGGTTGAGGCGGCGCGCAATTGGGGTCAAAAGCCAAGTCTGCCGCTGGGGCCATTTCGCAGGCCCCAGGCCCCCATCGAGAATGGCGTTCCGCCGCCCTTCACCCTACGGAAAGGACTGACTGATCATCGGTTTAAACCTCTGTTCTGCGAATGGGCCTTTGGGCAACTGCGATCCACCTCATCCCGCATTCACACCCTCCTCATCTTCCCAGCCTTCCTCATCTTCTCCCCACCTTCCCTACCCCCTACTCCCTCACGCCCTACCCCCCCACTCCCTCACCCACCCACCCGCCTACTCATCCACCCATCTACCCCTATGTCTCTCAACCTTCTTGAAAACGCCACGATGGCTGTCAAAACGCTGAACGCTAACCGGATGCGTAGTGGCTTGACGATGCTGGGGATTGTGATTGGCAATGCGTCGGTGATTGCGATGGTTGCGGTGGGGTAGGGGGCGCAGAGTTTTGTGACGCGGCAGTTTGAGGCGTTAGGGACGAATGTGCTGTTTGTGACGCCGGGGGATGCGCAGCGGGGGCCACAGGCGGGGGTGGCGCGGGCGGATACGCTAACGCTGGCGGATGCGGAGGCGATCGCAGCGGAAGTCTTAGCTATCCAGGCGGTGTCGCCGGAGAAGAGTGAGCGGCTGCGGGTGACCCAGGGTGCGGCTGAGACCCAAGCCAATGTGATTGGCACTACGGCAGACTACCCAGTGGTGCGAAATGGGACAGTGGATCAGGGACGATTTTTGCACCCGGTGGATGCCCAGGGGGGCTTAACAGTGGCGGTGTTGGGCAGCGAAGCAGCAAAGATTTTGTTCGGCAGCCAAGACCCGCTCAATCAACGGATTCGTATTGATGGGGTGGGTTTTACGGTGGTGGGGGTGGCGGCGGCTCGGGGGTTATCCTTTGGTCAAAACCAGGATGAGGCGATTTACATTCCGATTAAGGCGATGGTGAACCAGATTACGGGGCTGGAGGTAGGCCAAACCAGCCCCACGGTGCAGACGATCGCCGTGTCGGCCCGCAGCGAGGCCGATACCAGTGCCGCCCAGTACCAGATCACCAACCTGCTGCGCCTGCGCCACGAGCTGCGCGATCGCGACGACGACTTTACGGTGCAGAGCCAGCAAGAATTGCTGGCTACGGCGGCCAGTGTATCCGACATTTTGGTGCTGTTGCTGGGGTTTACGGCCAGCATTTCGCTGCTGGTGGGGGGCATTGGCATTATGAGCATCATGCTGGTGTCGGTCACCGAGCGCACCCAGGAGATTGGTCTGCGTAAGGCGATCGGGGCCAAGGGCTCAGGCCTAATGGCCCAGTTCACCATCGAGGCGGTAATTTTGGCGGTGACCGGCGGGCTGGTGGGCGTGGCGTTTGGTGCTGGCGGCGTTGGGTTAGTGGCGCTGCTGAGCCCGCTGGAAGCGGCGGTGAGCTGGGTGGCGATCGCCCTTTCCTTTTCAGTCTCTGGCGGCATTGGCTTGGTGTTTGGCGTTTTGCCTGCCCGCCGCGCCGCCCAGCTCGACCCCATCGTTGCCCTGCGGAGCTAAACCATGGCCCTCATCGAACTCGATCGCGTCAGCAAAACCTACGGCAGCGGCGAACTCACCGTCCACACCCTGCACCCCACCAGCCTCACCATTCAATCTGGGGAATACTGCGCCATTGTGGGACCATCGGGATCGGGCAAATCGACCGCCATGGCCATTCTCGGCTGCCTCGATCGCCCCACTGCGGGCACCTACCGCCTCGACGGCCACCCCTTAAACAGCCTGGGAGCCGACGCCCTAGCCGAAATCCGCAACCGCACCCTGGGCTTTGTGTTTCAGCAATTTCACCTACTGCCCCAGATCAGCGCCCTAGAGAATGTGATGCTGCCCATGGTCTACGCCAACCTGTCCAAAGCCAAACGCCGGTCGCGCGCCACCCGCGCTTTGCAAAGAGTCGGCCTCGGCAACCGCCTCCACAACCGCCCCAACCAAATCTCCGGCGGTCAGCAGCAAAGAGTCGCGATCGCCCGCGCCATCGTCAACCGCCCTAAACTCCTGCTTGCCGATGAACCCACCGGCGCCCTCGACTCCCAAACCAGCCAAAGCGTGATGGCCATCTTCGCCGACCTTAACCGCGACGGCATGACGGTCATTATGGTCACCCACGATCGCGAAGTGGCCGAGCAGTGCGATCGCACCATCACCTTCCGCGATGGCCAGATCATGGCCGACTCCCACTCCCTAGCCCCCTCAAATAGCTCCATCAGAGATAGCAACCAACTCATTCGCAAAACAGAGGTTTGAACCGATGATCAGCCTATTCTTTCCATTAAATGTAGCGGCTCGCAAACGATAGCCTCATACTCGCAAACGGCTTGATTTTGATCTGAGATTAAATGCCAATAGTTGGGCCGTTATGCCTACAATAAATGGCAATGAGCTCAAATTATTTGCAAGCCCCTCACAAACGGTATGTTTGGCTCAGATTAAATAGAAATGGCTCGAAGCCTTTTATGGAGTGCGATTTGGCCACTAAATCTTTGGATGGCTAGCTGCGCGCGCAGGCAACTGCTCAACCCGCAGGTCTTCAACAGGCTAGCCGATTGAGCACTCAATTTGATCGATAATCACCTCAGCTACCTCCCTGCATTGTCGTTCTGCCCATTCAAGGTCGATATTTCAGAAAACCGGTTGATCGCAGGAGGTATAACGATCGCGCTTGCCGGACGTAAACAACCCCGGCGACTCTGCTGATCCTATTAGTGCGTTCCGGTGCGGCAGGTTTGTTAGCTAGAAATTACAAAATGCTAATCGCTATCTAACGATTGCAGTTCAATACTTAAATCTCCTCTAATAAAGTCAGTACGGTTTCGTTGCAGTGATCGAAGCCCAATTAGCTCAAAGATCATGAAACCGAAAACGGCTACTGCCCCTGAAATAACAAAAGCGACACCTACCCAAGAGAGCACATTTCCAAACCAAGCCAGCAACAGCATACTGCCAGTTATCCAAATAACTTCAATTCCAATCACTAACCAAACCGCAATAGATGTAATTTGTTTTGTATAACCAACAACGCAAACATACAGTCCAATTCCTAGAACACACAAGCCCAAAGCTCTGAGCGCCTCTTCAGGCGAATAACCAAGCAAAGATACAGTAGTATTCATAAATACGGTAGAGAGTGATCTTGCTGCAATCGTCAATACTGCTCCATAGATGAAGCAAACAACACTGTCAACGAGAAGAGTTGTTCTGAGCGACGGCATAAGCGAACTCCTTTCCAGTTTCTAAGCTGTCGGGATTGTTACTAATTCACTGTCTATCAAAAATTATAGCTTGTAGCTGTTTTTTGCCTTGACAAGTGATTCTAAAGCCATGTTTCACATAGCTATCGAAGCTATCTAACAACTGAGTTGAGCGGCACCAGATAGTCTCGGCTGCACGATCAAAATCTCTCGATCGCCCGCTTTATCAATTGGCTAGCTGGATACCACCACCAATAAATCTCAACGACTCGAACGTTCGCCATTACGAAAGTCAAAGAAATCTTAGGCCTTCAAACCATCGCGGTAACACTGCCACTAACAATCTGCCAACCGCTTTTGCCGCTACGCCAAACTCTCATGTAGCGGTAATCACCTGAGAAAGCATTTCCTAAATACGTGCCGCTCAAGAAAATGTGAGCCGACGCAAGAGCAAAGTGTTCGCTCAAAACTCTTATTTCTAGCTCTTTAGGCACAAACTCGTGAAACTGAGTGCCACCAGTACGGTGCAAGTCCAAATCCATCGCTTTAGTTGCCAGTTCACCAGTTGGCCCAGCGAAAAGCAGGTCATTAGCAATGAGCGCATCTAATTCAGATACGTCGGAGGCTGACATTGCGGTGTAAAGTCGCGCCTCACACTCACGAATTTGGGTTTCAATTTCTGGATCCATAATAGTTAGCGCAAAAAAGGCACCGCTCGGCTTTCTGACATTTGCTGACTCAAAGATTACCTTTGGCCGCGCACAACTTGCTCTTCTGGTGGCGCACCTAGGAAGACGACGCGTACCTGTTGCGGCTGAAAAATCCCAGGGACGCTAACTTGCGCCGTCGCTTGCGGGATGGCAACACAGCGGGTAAGGGCGGATTGAGGATTGTTGGCATTCAGTGCAGTTACATAGATGGTGGCGCGGCGTCCGTGCACCTCGCTGTACGACAAAACGGGCAGCAGTGAGTCGAGACAGCCATTCAGGGTGAACTGAAGCGAAACCCGCGTTTCTGACCCCGTGACGTTATCGGCAACGGGAATGCGGACAGCTTGGATTTCGGTAATTCGACCTCCAATCGCCGTCAAGCTTTCGGTGCGAGCCGGCACCGGAATTGCTTGAGCAGTAGTGGTCGCGATTGTGGTTAAGGCTGCTGTGATGGAAAAAAGTCGAGCGACCCTAAGTACCAGACAAGAACTGTAAGACGTGGTGAAACTCATCGGTTTTTGTTCAAGATTAAGCACAGTGTTTCTAAGATAGCCAAAGCCGTAGCGAAACATGCTCTTGGCTGGGCGCCCATGCTTTTTGAGCTTCAATAGCTTGAGGTGATGGAGCCACTCACCCGTCAGGATTATCCAACACAACGCCAGCGAGAGCAAGGCTAAGCGCTCACCATCGAAAAGCGGTCAAACAAGCGGTGAGTTATGCGGAAATTCAGAAACGGGTTGGATGTCATACGTTTCGCCACAGTTTTGCTACCCATCTGTTACAAAATGGCTACGACATTCGTACCACGCAAGACCTCCTAGGCCACAAAAATGTGAAAATTATGATGTACACCCATGTGCTGAACCGGGGGGAGCGCAGGGTTGTCAGTCCATTAGATGATCAAGGGCTTTGTGCCCACCTACGACGGCAATGGTAGATTTTTCGTCTTTGGGGTTGCACGAGTTTGCTCCTACCTGTTCTTCCATCTGCTGGTTGTCTCTGCCCTCAATACGAATTTTGGGAAACACCACCTCAGCTATGTTGAACTGCGATCGCTACCTATTTGGCAGCGGCCAAACATCGCGGTGGCTTGTCTTACTGTCGTCCAGAATTGATGTCTTGCCATTATCAGTAGCAATGCCTTTAATCGCGACGGCCATTAGTATTTATTTTGGAGCGCTGCTGTATGCGGCTGAACAGCAGTTTTTCGGTGAGAGGTTTATCAGGTAGCGACTCTAAACGCTCTCGGTAACTCTTGCTATAGGTGCTGGCACTGACCTCGGCTACCTTAACTTCCGCATACTCTTCACCCCAGTCGCTGCACTCTTACCACCTGAGCTGCCCCCGCCTTTCTCCCGGTTGGCCCAGGTGAATTGTTCCATATTCAGGTCAGACTCAAGGCCATGGGCCTCAGCTGTGGCCATTTTTACACCGTAGGGTTAGCAAATACCCCGAGTGAGATCGTAGTCTGCTTATTGCCTCGGCCCTCACCAAGACGTTTGGCTGAGAGCCCCGTAAGACTAGCTTGCGTCCTCGCTGTAGTCCTAGCTTGATTCGGTTTAGCACCTAGTTTGCTTGTTCTATAGTCTGGTCAATGAGGTTCATGGAAAAGATGATCTAAATTTTCCACGCAGTTATGGCATTTGGGGTCAAAAAAACTGCCCTAACTGTCGGGAAGTCGCAGCTAGGGCTTAGGGCTGAAAGCCTTAAACCACGGTACGGAGAGGGAGGGATTCGAACCCTCGTTGGGTTTCCCCAAAGCAGTTTTCGAGACTGCCGCATTCAACCACTCTGCCACCTCTCCAAAGGGGCGTTGCTATTCTACCGCTGAATCGGGTCCATAGACGACCCAGAGCCGAAAACCCGTAGAAAACTGTCGGCGAAGCGAGTTTTTGGGGGTGAGCTATCTAGACCTGTGCCCTTTGCAGGGGTACCGCAATCCGGGAAGATGAAGTAGCTCCGTTACGCCCCCGCTCACTCACTGCCATGGTGCCTGGTCTAACCGACGATTCGCTAGCTGAAAAACTCATAGACCTGGCCCTTAAACGGGGAGCCGACGCGGCGGAGGTGCTGCAATCGCGATCGCGATCGCGTCCCGTGTTTTTTGAAGCCAACCGTCTCAAACAGCTTGAAACCTCCGCTGCCCTGGGCACAGCCCTGCGTTTGTGGATTAATGGTCGGCCTGGGCTGGCGGTGGCCTACGGCAATGTTGATCCCGAAGCCATTATTGATAAGGCCCTAGCGATCAGCGCCCTTAACGACCCTGAAAACATCGACTTGGTCGCAGGCAACAGCCGCCATTACCCCGACATGGGCCAAGAGGTGCCGGTGGAGCAGCTGATCGAGTGGGGACAGGCCATGATCGATCGCATACGCAGCGCCTACCCCGAGGTGATCTGCGGTGTGGATGTGGAGTGTGATGTGGAAACCACTCGCATTCTCAACACCAAAGGGCTCGACTGCCACTACAGCGACGCCACCCTGAGCAGCTACCTGTCGGCTGATTGGGTGCGGGGCGATGACTTTTTGAGCGTGAGCGATGGTCAAACCCAACGCGATCGCCTGGAGGTGGATGCCTTAACCGACCAGGTGTTGCAGCGGCTAGCCTGGGCTGAGGAATCCGCCGAGGTTAATACCGGACGCATGCCGGTGATTTTTACCGCCAAAGCCGCCGATATGATCTGGGGCACGCTGCAATCTGCCCTCAGCGGCAAGCGGGTGGTGGAGCGATCGTCCCCCTGGAGCAGCGCCCTGGGCGAGCAGATGACCTCGCCGCGCGTGACCCTGCTGCAAGACCCGGAGGCGGGGCCGTTTAGCTGCCCCTTCGACGATGAGGGCACCCCCACCCAGCGGCTGGTGTTTATCGACAAAGGGGTGGTGACGTTGTTTTACTGCGATCGCGCCGTCGGCCGCACCCTGGGGGCTGGCTCCACGGGCAATGGCTTTCGGCCTGGGCTGGGCAGCTACCCAACCCCCAGTCTTTACAACACTCTGGTTGAACCGGGTACGCGATCTTTAGAGGCACTAATTGCCAGCATTAATAATGGGGTGCTGGTAGACCAAATTTTGGGCGGCGACCCCGGCATTGCAGGCGATTTTTCGGTCAACATTGACTTGGGCTACCGCATTCACCGGGGCAAGTTGATAGGCCGCGTCAAAGACACCATGGTGGCAGGCAATGTCTACACTGCCCTTAAAGACAATGTAGAGCTGGGCAGCGACGGCGACTGGAATGGCTCCTGCTACACGCCTTCGGTACTGCTAGATGGGTTGTCCGTCACCAGCGGTTGATCACTTGATTAAGGTTCGTTAGGGTCGATGCCCAAACTGCGCAGCTTGTCGGCTAGCCGATTAGCCCGCTGCTGCTCAGCCTGGGCTGTTTCTTCAGGGCTGAGAATCAATGTGCCATCGGAGGTGAAAAATCTGAGTTGGTTTTCGTGAATGCCGAGGAAAAGATCTAGCTCTTCACTCCATAGCCGACCGTGGGAATCTGGGGTGATCGCAGCGTAATGGCCCCGCAGTAAGGCAAAGCCTTGAAATTCAAAGCTTTCTGGATCAAACCAAAAATATTCTGGGGTGCGAAAAACATCCTGATAAAGCTGTTTTTTCAATCCTCGGTCAACAGCAGCGGTAGATTCTGACAATAGCTCGACAATGACGTTGGGGTATTTGCCATCTTCGTCCCACACGACCCAGCTACGGCGGGGTTGTGGGTCACTGTTTAAGACCACAAAAAAGTCAGGCCCTTTGAAATCCCGCGATTTACGTTGCTTGGGGCTGTAGTAGATAGTGACGTTACCAGAGACATAGACATCTTGACGGTTCTGCCAGTGCCAGCGCAGCAGACGAATCAGCAGGTCAATTTGGTCACGGTGCAGGTCAGTTTCCAAGGGAGGCTCGTCGCTGTAGAGATTGCTTGGGGGAAACGTAACCGATTCTTCTGCATAGAGCGCTGTGGCTGGGTCTTGGGCAGGAGACATGGCTAAACGCGCTAGAAAGATAACCTTAGTTTAACCGCTGGCACTGAGGGCAGATATAGCAGCGTCGCCCGCCGATCATGATCTTGGCGATAGTATTACCGCAGCGGTGGCAAGGTTTGCCCTGGCGGCCAAAGGCCCAGTGGCGGTAGTCGCGGCGGCGGTAGCCGGTTTGCTTGAGGTGTGTGGCTAGGGCCAAATCATTGGTAATGCCGTTGTGCCGGTATGACTGCTGGGGCAGGGCTAGAGCGGCTGCGGCAAAAGCGGCAATTTGCTCAGCAGTGCAGTCTACGGGCCGCTTACTGGGGTGAATGCCCGCCACGTAGAGAATTTCGGTGCGCAGGTAGTTGCCGATGCCGCCGAGGAAGCCTTGGTCGAGCAGCAGGGTGGCAAACTGGCGGCGGTGAAAGGGAGCGCTCAGGGTGCGTTCTGCTACCTCTGCTGGGGTGAGGGCAGTATCGAGGGTGTCGGGGCCAAGTCTGGCTATATAAGGATGGGTGGGCACAGACTCAGCCGTCAGCACCTCAATGTCTGAAGCACTGTAGAGTGCGCCCACCGCTGGGGGGTATGCACCGCAAACCGCAGCTGGCGTCGGCTATGGGGGATGGCGTTGGGCTTGCAGATCACCCAAATGCCGTAGAGCTGGTTGTGGCTGTAGACCCCCAGCCCGTGGTCGAAGTAGGTGACCATAGCTTTGCCGTAGGGCTTTACCGCCGTCACCGTGCGGCCAATCAGCTCTTCCTCGTAGGGTTTGAGGTGGTCGAAGGCAAAGAACACATCAGTGGCGATGTGGCCTGCGATCGCCCGATGAAGCTTGTCAGCCGCCCGGCGAATTTCGGGACCTTCGGGCATGGGCTACTACTCGTAGCCCCAAAAGGCCATCAGCTCACGGGCGCGGGCTGCCCCTTCGGTATCGCCCTGGCGGGAATACAAAATCGCCGCCAGCTCCAGGTTTGAGAGTGCCTGGGCCTCCAGCCCCTGCCCGTGGAGCGCCAATCCTAGGTTATAGAAGGCGGCGGGGTCACTGGGTAGAGCATCGACCACTTTACGGTAGGAGAGCACTGCCTGAAGGTACTGCTCCCGTTCGAGCAGCAGTTCGCCCAACAGAGCGTGAGCGGCAACTATCTCGGGGTCGAGGCGTACCGCCCGCACCAGGTAGTCAAAGGCAGCTTCGCGATCGCCCTGCTGGTAAAGCACATAGCCCATCTGGTGCTGGGCATTGGCGTTTTGGGGCTCTACCCGCAGCGCTTCGCGCAGGTTTTTGGTCGCCTCGGGATAGTTTTCTTGCAGTATGTAGATGTTGGCCACACTGACGTGAAGATCCCCATCGTTGGGGTTAGAGCGCAGCCCCTCGTTTAAGTAGGTCAGGGCTTGGTCATAGTCCTCCTGCTGAATGTAGAGCGACCCCAGCGCCGCGTATACTTGGGCGTTGCCAGGGGCAATGCGGGACAGATTCTGGTAGGTGGTCAGCGCCCCATCGTAGTCGCTGCGCTCGATTTGAATACCGCCAATCCCTAAGTGGGCGTTGACCTCACGGGGATTGCTGCTGAGAATGCCCTCGTAGGTGGACAGCGCATCGTCAAGCTGGCCGTTTTTGTACTGGCTGTGGGCTAGACCGTAGCGAAAAGCCAGGTTGCTGCCGTCAAGGGCGATCGCGCTTTGGTAAGCATCGATCGCCTCGCCGTAGTTCTCCTGCTGCACGTAGAGGTAGCCAATACCCGAGAACAGCCGAGGGTTGCGGCTGTCAATGGCGGCTGCCTGCTGATAGGCTGCGATCGCCCCGGCATAGTCGCGGGCCGTTACCTTAGCCTGGCCCTGACGTAGCAGTTCATCTACCTGCTCTTGCTGGGCGGCGCTGAGGCCGTTACTGCTTTGCGCCAGCCACAGGGGCGGCACCGGTTCAGGAACCTGCCCAAAATCGTTTAAAGCTTGGGAAGGCGGCGCTGGAGCAGCAGCTTGAGCATTGGGAATGACTACCCCACTGCCCATGAGCCCGCACAAAATAGCGATCGCCGCGTGACTGCGTTTCACAGGAAACTCTCCTTACTGGTAAACCAAATCGTTAAGGGTCCATTCCATATATTACAACTTGCCAACCGCTGTAAAGAATGGTCACTGTCGCACCGCCAGCCTCGGGTGATCCCGTAGCATTTAAGTATCAGGGTACACCAAATAACTCAGCCCTGACCCGCTACAAGCATCGCTACAATCGCCTACATCAATATCCTTAAGCCGCGAGGTGCCAGTCATGAAAGGTCTGAATCTCTCAGTACTTGGCTACTTTTTTGATGGGTTAATGCAATATTTTGCCGAGCCTGTTAGCAGAATATTTGGCCCCGACGACGACAACTATCCCAGAACTGGGGTGCAGCCCTTTGATGGCGACGCCTACGCCGAAACGGTCGAAACCCTCTAGAAAAACATGGTTTTTTACAACTCATTTCCTACCCAAAGCCCGCTTGCTAAGGCAGTAAGCGGGCTTTAGCGTTTAGGGATTAAGCAGCTAGCTAGAATGTCCTTGCAGGAGCGTCCCCACACTAGAACTTAGTAATTAATGGGCAATAGGTGTGCAAGAAAATTGGTTTGCTGCTGGATTTAGCGGCTTACTTTTAGACGTTTGCCCCAACACCGACCCGAAACAAACTTACCGGCCTGTACCCCCATCTACCCCTTCATCAGCACCCGAAACCGTTTGTTTGCTACAACAGCCCGGCTTTTTTGTTCCGCGTTCGCTCCACTACTCTGCCAGAAACCAGGTTTCTTCTACGGGTTGCCAAAGTTTGCCGCCATAGGTACAGCAACCCGGTTTCTGGTGGTGGATGAGCGGCGGGTTACGGCGGGGCAGGGGTGGTGGGTTAGGTGCGCAGTCTAGGACCGCCTAACCCACCCTATGGATCATTAAGACCACCCTCACCCATCCACCCCCGACCCATCCACCCACCCACTCCCTTCGCCCTTAACCAACTCTTACCGAATAAAACTTCACAGCCTTGCCAGAGTATTGAATGATAGAGGTAGTGGATTTTTGCTATCCAAACTTGAGCGGTGGACTTGCTCACTATAAAAAACCTCGCTTTGCTCCACGCTTCTCTCTCACCAGCCTATAGGACGAAACACTATGACAAGCTTTCCCATTGACCTAGGCGCATACCAGCGAATTTCCCTCGATGCGTCTAACCCCACCCTCACCGACGAGCAGCGCAGTGCCCTCAAGGCCAACATTCAGCTGTGTCGGGATGCGATCGTGTTCTTCACCGCCACGGGTGCAGCGCGGGGCGTGGGCGGTCACACTGGCGGCCCCTACGACACCGTGCCCGAGGTGATGATTCTCGATGCGCTGTTTCGCGGTGCGGGCGACAAGTACGTACCGATTTTCTTTGACGAAGCGGGCCACCGGGTGGCCACCCAGTATCTGCTGTCGGTGCTCAACGGCGACATGCCCGCCGAAGACCTGATGCACTACCGCGAAGCTCACTCCAAACTGCCCGGCCACCCCGAACTGGGGCTCACCCCCGGGGTTAAATTTAGCTCTGGGCGGCTAGGTCACATGTGGCCCTACGTCAACGGTGTAGCCCTGGCCAACCCCGGCAAAGTTGCCTTCTGTCTCGGTTCCGACGGCTCCCAGCAGGAGGGCAACGACGCCGAGGCGGCCCGCTTTGCGGTTGCCAACCACGTCAACGTCAAGCTGCTGATCGACGACAACGACGTTACCATTGCCGGTCACCCCTCTAGCTACATGGGCGGCTTCAGCGTCAAGAAAACTCTTGAGGGCCACGGCCTGACCGTGCTCGAAGGCGATGGCGAAGACATCGACAGCCTCTACGCCAACATCTGCAAGGCGATCAACACCCCCGGCCCCGTGGCGGTGGTTAACAAGCGGGCCATGGCGGTCGGCATCGAGGGCATTGAGGGTAGCACCCACGGCCATGATGTGATCTCGGTGAAGGCGGCGATCGCCTACCTCACCGCCAAAGGCCACACCGCCGCCGTGGAGATCCTCGAAGGCATTACTGCCCCCAAAAATACCTACGAGTTTCGGGGTTGCAGCAAAGTTGTGGGGGCCAACCGCAACGTGTTTGGCGATGCCATGGTAGAAGTGTTGGGCAAACTGGACGAAGCCACCCGCAAAGACAGCGTGCTAGTGGTCGACAGCGACCTGGAGGGGTCCTGCGGCCTGGCCCAGATCCGCAAGGCCTACCCCGAAGTCTTTATCAGCGGCGGCATTCAAGAGCGGGGCAACCTGTCGGCGGCGGCGGGCTTTGGCATGGCCGAGGGCAAGCAGGGCGTCTTCGCTACCTTTGCAGCCTTCCTGGAGATGTGCATCTCTGAAATCACTATGGCGCGGTTGAACCGGTCTAATCTGCTGTGCCACTTCTCCCACTCCGGCATCGATGACATGGCCGACAACACCTGCCACTTCGGCGTTAACAACTTCTTTGCCGACAATGGCCTGGAGGACGGCTATGAAACCCGCCTCTACTTTCCCGCCGATCCCAACCAGATGAAAGCCTGCGTCAACAAGGTGTTCCACGACCCCGGCTTGCGCTTTATCTTCTCGACCCGCTCGAAGGTGCCGATGATCCTCGACACTGAGGGCAACGAGATGTTTGGCGGCGACTACACCTTCACCCCCTGCAAGGATGAGGTGATCCGCGAGGGCACGGCGGGCTACATCGTCACCTTTGGCGACTCGCTCTATCGCGCCCTCGATGCCGTCGAGCGGCTGAAGCAGGAGGGCATCGACGTGGGCTTGATCAACAAGTCCACCCTTAACGTGATCGATGAAGAGACCATGGCCAAGGTGGGCCAAGCTCCCTTTGTGCTGGTGACCGAGGCCTTTAACCGCAAAACTGGCCTGGGCAGCCGTTTTGGCTCTTGGCTGCTGGAACGGGGCTACACGCCCAAGTTTGCCTTTATGGGTACCAACCACGAGGGTAGCGGAGGCCTGTGGGAGCAGTTTATTCACCAGAGCATTGACCCCGATGGCATCATGGCTAAAGTGAAAGAACTGGTGGGTTAGATCCCTCTGTCCCCCCTTTTAGGGGGTGCTAGAGCCCCGGTTTCTTAAGGAGCCGGGGCTTTGCAATCGCAGCCCACTGAGTTTGCTGGGGAAGTTATCGGCGATGAAAGTTGATGTATTTAAGATCGCTCAGAGTGGCCCCGACGACCTGAGCGGTCTAGCCGCACTGGTGCAGCAAGGAACCTTAGACCCCAAAACCATTGTGGCGATTTTGGGCAAAACCGAGGGCAACGGCTGCGTGAATGATTTCACCCGTGGGTTTGCGGTAGCCACCTTGAAGGGATACCTGAGGGGGCTGATGGGCGATGAGCTGCTCAACCAGGTGGTGTTTGTGATGTCGGGGGGCACTGAGGGAGTGCTAAGCCCTCACATGACAGTGTTTACCCGCCAGAGTGAGGGGCTGGTGGAGCCGACTCAGACCGGGCTGGCCCTGGGGATTTGCCACACCCGCGACTTCTCGACCGATGAAATTGGCACGTTGACGATGGTGGAGGTGGTAGCGGAGGGAGTAGAACGAGCGATCGCCGCTGCTGGCCTCACCGCCGAGGCGGTTCATTTTGTGCAAATTAAATGCCCGCTGATCACGGCGGCTCGCTACACCCAGGCCGCTATTACTCAGGACAGCTATAAATCGATGGCTTACTCTCGGGGAGCCTCGGCCCTCGGGGTCGCTCTGGCCTTGGGCGAAGTGCAGCGAGGCGATCTCACCGCTGCCGACATTTGCCACAACTACCGCCTCTACTCCTCAGTGGCTTCGACCTCGGCGGGGGTCGAGCTGCAAAACTGCGAAATTCTAGTGCTGGGCAATGCTCCCCAGTCCCATAGCCGCTACCGTATTGGTCACAGCGTTATGGCCCACGCCCTTGATATCGCCGCCGTCAACCGAGCCATCCACAGTGCCGGGGGAGTGGGCAAAGGCGGCCAGATTGTGAATGTATTTGCCAAGGCCGAGGCCGACCCCTCGGGGCAGCTGCTCGGGCACCGCCATACTATGCTCGACGACTCTGATATCAATCACACCCGGATGGCTAGGGCGGTAGTGGGGGCTGCGATCGCCGCCGTTGTGCAAGACCCGATGATCTATGTGTCAGGCGGCAGCGAGCACCAGGGGCCGGCGGGGGGCGGGCCGATCGCCGTCATCGTTGTATAACGTAGACATAACCTGGAGTCTTGGCTTAGAGAGGGTAGTCTCATGGTGAACAGCGAGCGGGAGAAGATGCTGGCGCATGAGCTCTACCGAGGGGCAGACCCCGAGCTAGTCGCAATGCGGCGGCAGACTCAAGAAAAGCTGTATCGGTTTAACCATGCTCGGCCAGCAGAGCTTGAGGTGCGGCAGGAGGTGGTGCGATCGCTCTTTCACACCATTGGCCCCAACTTCGAGATTACTCCGCCCTTTTTCTGTGACTACGGTGACCACATTCGAGCCGGCAAAAACCTTTACCTCAACACCAACTGCACCATTCTTGACTGCAACTGGGTAACGCTGGGAGATGATGTAATGCTTGCGCCCAATGTGCAGATCTACACGGCCTACCATCCTGTTGACCCAGCGGTACGGCTGAGTGGGTTAGAGATGGCAGCTCCCATTATGATTGGCAGTAATGTATGGCTAGGTGGCGGTGTGATTGTTTGCCCAGGGGTGACGATTGGTGACAATACAACGATTGGTGCAGGCAGTGTAGTGACAAAATCTATTCCCGCAAATGTAGTTGCGGTAGGCAATCCTTGCCGAATTTTACGCAAAGTTTAGAATTGCGCAACTATATCATTATTGGTTGAATTATTGCGGTCGATTGCAACAAGTTGCCTGACTTTTTCTGATATTTATCTTCTTGAAATCTTAGCTATCCTGCCTAACCTATGACGCTCTCCACAGTGGGATGGGAACACTAAAGACCACCGATTGATTGCGGGTTTGAGCTATGGGATTTTCTGCCTCTAAGACTTGCGCTTGTCAGAGTATTGGTCGATGTCAGGCTGGAGAGGCAGGTCGACTTTTTCTGTGGTTTCCAGTTCCCCATACGTTAGCGAAAGTCATTCCTTTTCTAAAACAAGAATCGCTCGAATTTGAGCTAATGCAGGAGCGGCCGGGTTTGACCATAGCCTGCAAATCTGGCCAAGCCCAGAATGTTGCCCAAAGATTGGCTCAGCTAGTAGCACCGAGAGAACTAAAAGAAACCCAAGTTCTATTTGTTCGGGGTGCGGTGCAGCCCCAGCTGCAGGATTTTAGCGACATTTCCTCCCTACAGCGCTTTATCAAGATCAGTCAATCTGATTGGCTGGTGGATATGTTGACTAGCGATCGCATCACCAGCCATTTTCAACCAATTGTTTCCATTGACGACACGGCTCAAATCTATGGGTATGAATCCCTTCTGCGTGGGCTAGATGAGCAGGGTAATTTGGTTATGCCAAGTTCCATTTTTGAGCTAGCAACCGAAGCGGGTTTGTTGCCGCAGCTAGACCGGGTGGCTCGCCTTAGCGCCATTAATCAAGCAAGTCGGCACAACTTGACGGGACGTATTTTTATCAACTTTTCCCCCACAGCGCTGTATGATCCGGTGTCTTGCTTGCGGAGCACGGTGGACGCCATTGATAAAGCCGGTATTCGCCACGATCAGGTTGTGTTTGAAGTTGTTGAGTCAGACAATCCTCAAGATCTAGACCACCTTAAGACTGTACTGAAATATTACCGGGACGCTGGGTTTGCTGTTGCTCTAGACGATTTGGGATCCGGGTATTCCGGTCTGAACCTGCTGCATCAGCTGCGGCCAGATTTCGTCAAGCTCGATATGGAGCTAATTCGAAACGTTCACCTTGACGTTTACAAGGCTTCCATCACTGAAAAGCTTTTAGAAATTGCGCAAAATCTGAACATTAAAACCGTTGCCGAAGGCATCGAGTGCATTGAAGAGTTGAACTGGTTGCAGGAACGGGGTGCTACCTTCGCCCAGGGCTATTTGATTGCTAAACCCGCTGCTACACCGGCTAAAACGACGCCGCGCTTCAACGCAAAAGCGGTGGCGCTCACCCCAGCGCCTTCGCGGCCAGCGTTGCAAAAAGTACAGCACCAAACTGCACCTGAGCGCATTGTTGCAGCTGTAACTCAGCACATTCGGCAATCGCTGAAGTTAGATGAGATTCTCCAAACGACAGCGGATGAAGTTCGACAGCTGTTTGAGGTCGATCGAGTTGTAATCTATCGGTTTGAGCCTGACTGGAGCGGGTTAGTAGCGGTCGAATCTTTGGCAGAGGGGTGCCCATCCATCTTAGGTTTCCATGTCATGGATACCTGCTTTAAGACGACCCACGCGGCCTACTACCAGCAGGGCAACACCCGGGCGATCGAAGACATTGAAACAGCAGGGCTGATGTCGTGCCATATTGAACTGCTTCAAAGCCTGAATATTCGAGCGAATTTGATTGTGCCTATCCTGCAAAAAGAGCGGCTGTGGGGGCTTTTAATTGCCCACCAGTGCAACGAGACGCGCCAGTGGCAGCAGTCGGAGGTCAATTTACTTTATCAACTCGCTGGGCAAGCGGCGATCGCCATTCAGCAAGCGGAGCTATATCACCAGCTGCAAACCGCTAATCAAGAGCTTCATCGCTTGGCTTCGGTAGATGGGTTAACCCAGCTGGCCAACCGTCGCTGCTTCGACGCTCGGCTGAGTGCAGAATGGCAACGGCTGGCCCGAGAGCAGTCTTCCCTATCTTTAATTTTGTGTGATGTAGACTGCTTCAAACTCTACAACGACACCCATGGCCACCTAGCTGGAGACGATGCTCTGCGGCAGGTAGCCAAAGCCATTGTGCAGGCGTCTAGGCGTCCATCCGATTTGGCAGCCCGCTACGGTGGCGAAGAGTTTGCGATTATTCTGCCAAATACCACCACCGAGGGGGCGATCGCCGTGGTCGAAGCAATTCAGGCTAATTTGGCGGCTCTACAACTGTCCCCTCCTCAATCTCAGACCAGTGACCTGGTGACACTTAGCTTTGGCGTAGCAACTGTTGTGCCGCAGAGCCAGCTGTCGTCTGCAACGTTGATCGCTACCGCTGATCAAGGTCTTTACCGAGCAAAAGCCCAAGGGAAAAACTGTGTGGTGCAGGTGAGCTATGGAGAAATAGCGGCGTCATTCTAACGACTTGCCGTGTCGGGGCTGCGGTGCGAAGTAGCCAGATACAGCTATACCACCTGAAGGTATTAGTCGAAACGGCGATCGCGCTCTCGCGTTACTAGCCCCGACTTGGAGATTACGCTAAATCCTGCTTGGCTACCTTTGATTCAGCAGGGCGAATGCAATAGAGTCTCCGGCTCGGCTATGCCTACGCCTCTACGGTTTGGCCTCTTGGGAATCGGGGTTGTTTGATTTGTATTTGGTATTAGACCCCGCTGAGCCTGCGCCTCGGGAACTCGGGAAGCGATCGCTGGTCAAAGAAACTGCGCAGCACGGTGAACTGTTGATGAGATTAGTTTTACGCTGTTCTGTCCAGGAGGCTGAAAGTATTGCCAGAGTACTTTTTGCACTGGCCACTGCTGGTTTAGCGGCAGGGGTTTGGTGGCTCTGGTACGCAGATAACTGGGGCCTAACGCCAGCGCGCGCCGCCCAGCGAGACGGTTTTTGTGAAAACGCCCCAGTGACCAAAGTCCAGCGGCAAACAGCCACCACGGCAATTGTTGTCTGTCAGGGGTTGCCAGGTTCCTTAGACGGTGGGCATGTAGCGGTCTGGCGGTTGCCTTGGAGACTGTGGTGGGCCTCTCCCCAGGGAGCAAACTTTAGCTATCGCCCGCCCGACGCCGTTTCAACCGAGCGAGTAGACTACGTTCACTATGGCCCTACTCAAAGTGCCTACACCTCGCTAATTTTGCTGGGCCGAAGCCGTTCTTCGGACGTGGCGGCTGTAGAAGCCCGCTTGAGCGATGGTAGAACGCTAAAAAATGAAGTAACTGATGGATTATTTGTCTTTGATGCGCCCATTCAGGCCGTAGGGATCAAAGTCGATGAGCTAAAGCTCATAGGCCACAATAACCAGGTCGTGCAGCGCATTGAAGTAAAGCCGGGTTACTGAGCATTGTCCGCTATGGAAAATGCCCAATTTCAAAGAACTCAGGGTTTCTGATAGCTGATCACGCGCACCGATGCCGCTGATGGTTCTTCGCTAAAAACCAGCACCCCTTCAGCTTGGGAGCGAGCGGGAATAAAGTCGAAGGTGGTATTGGCCACTTCTTCCGGGCTAGTGGTTTCTAAGGTACCTTCAACGGTGACTTCGGCGGCGGTGGCATCGCCTTCGTTAGTGATGGTAATGGGTAGGTAATAGTGGTCCTGGGCGGGCCGCACTTCACCCGGTTCCACCGTAAATTCGGCAGGTTTCGTCGATGGTTGAAGCCATAGTGAAGCCACCGTAGCAACTACCGCCGACAGCAACGTGAGGGAAATGCCGAGGGAAAACCATTCGGCTCGATTGCGGGTGGGCTTTTCAGACATGGGGTTTAAGGGGTTAGACAGCCAGACGGCCGGCCGCACCGCCAATGGTGCAGGGCAGGCCCAATACGATGATATAGCTCACCCACTGATTAATTGGGTCGCCCACGCGAATGACCTGAAACAGCCACAGCATGAGTGTTGCAGCGGCCAGCGCAATTAGGTAAGCGGCCACAGTTTCGCTAATTGGTTTTTGAAACAAGCCGGACTGCGCTCGTCGCTGCCGCTGAGCGCCAAAATTGGCCTCAAACACAATGATGTAGGACAGCAGCAGCGAACTGGCCATAATCAGTAGCAGACGTGTGGGCTCCAGCGAGCTGGAAATCATGGGGATTTCATCGGTAGGTGCGATCGAGGAGCCAACGACGATCGCGCCTAGGAGGGCGGCCCCGGCATCTGATAGCGTGCTGCGCAAGGGGTGGTCGCGCTTTTGGGCGGATTCATCACCGTCATCGTCGCCGGTTCTAAGCAAAAGGTTGTTGGCAATGCCGACCCCGATCGAAAAGGGCAGCGACAGGGTGATCAGTCGGCCCATGATGGCGTCTATGCCGGTTTCAATGTGAAGAATGTCGAGCAGCGTCAGGCTGAGGGTGGCAGTAAAGAGGGCGATCGCCAGCCCCTCGGCACTTTCGACCAAAATCTGGGTGCGGCTACGGGGCTGCTCAGCGCGAAATCCACCTTTGATATTCAGCAGCACCAGGGCCAGGTAGGCCATGCCCAAAATCAGCATCATGCGCGGCGGCGAGGTGAAGTTACCCTTCCACCACACCTCCATGGTGTAGAGAAAGGGGGCACCAAACAAAAATGCCCCGGCAATGCCGCGCATCAAATCGCTAAACTCTGTTCGCCAGTCCTGGATTTTGATTCGTACCATGCCATCTTTTGCTGAGGTTGCCCTTAATTTTGGCAGATTCTGGCACCGCTAGATGCCGAAGCCGGTTCTAAAGGTGCTTGAGGCCGAGACGCAGGGCCGCCACCTGCGATCGCTCGGGCATTGATGGCTGTGCCCCTGGCACCATGACCGCCGCTGCCGCCACAGCGTTGGCGAACTGCACGGCTTCCTCCAGATCCATCGCTTCGGCTAGGGCTACGGCCAGGCCGCCGTTAAAGGCATCCCCGGCGGCCACGGTGTCAACCACGTTTACCGGCAGGGCCGGCTGGTGAAAGGTGCGATGGTTTTCAGCAACCACAACACCCTGGTCGCCTAGCTTGACGATGGCGATCGCAACGCCGCGCTGCACTAGCTGCTGAGCCGCCTCGGTGGCGGTAGCGACATCGGTCACCGCCAGCCCAGTGAGCTGACCAGCCTCGACCTGGTTAGGGGTGAGAATATCCACAGTTCTAAGAAATGCTGGCGGGAGGTCAGTTCGCGCGGGAGCCGGATCGACAATCACTGTTGCTCCCTGAGCCTTGGCGGCCTTGGCTGCCACCATCACCAGCGGCAGCGGCACCTCGAACTGAAACAGCACCAGATCGCCGGGCTGCAGCTGGGTCGTGAGGCGATCGACATCCCCGTCGCTGATTTGGCCATTGGCACCGGGTATGACCACGATGGTATTTTGGCCGGCACTATCGACCGCGATCGCCGCTACCCCCGTCGATACCTCCCCGTCAATTGCTACCCCACTGGCATCGACCCCAGCATTCTGCAAACCCTGAATGAGTTGATGGCCAAAGTCATCGTCGCCGACTCGACCGATCATTCTTGTCGCTGCTCCCAGTCGCGCCGCCGCCACCGCTTGGTTGGCCCCCTTGCCGCCGGGGAGCGTCTCAAACTGGGTGCCCAAAATGGTTTCCCCTGGCTGGGGCAGGTGGGGCGATCGGCAGACCAGATCCATGTTCAGGCTGCCAAACACATGGATGGTCTTGGGCGATGGGTTAGGGGTCATCGGTAACGGGCGCTTAAACAGTTAAACCTTCGCAGGGTGGAGCGCTGCGACCCAAGGCAGAATCACCGACAGGGCTGCCGTCGAAATTCCCTAAAACAGTTCCCTGTCGTCGTCATCGTCAAGGGTGCCGTAGGGCGATGGGGGTCGATCGCTGCTCCAGGCCCACCAGGGGGTGGCGCACTCGCCGCAGTGGTAAAACTCCTGCCACTTGCGGCGGTGATCAGCCCCGTAGACTGGCGATCGGCGGTTGATCCAAACGGCTTTAGCCTGGCGGCTCTCGGCCCCACACTGAGGGCAGCAAAACTCGCTGGCGTGGGTGGCAGACTCGGCCCAGTCGGGCGAAAAAGGGGAAAAAGCTTCCATAGGGTGGAGCGGGGGGGTCAGTTCTATTATGAGCCAGTCGAAGGATGGTTGGTTTATGGTCTGAGGCCCACGGTTCGAGGTCTACGGTTCAAGGCAAACCCGTAAACCCTGGACCTGCTACCTTGCACCTGGCATCTATCCCAGGGTTAAGTTCTAGAACAAGCCGCTTCGCCAGCGACGTTCTTCGGCATAATCGGTGGCAGGCTCGCCAATTTTGGGCCAAAAGGAGAATGGCACCGCATGGCACTGCGTTTGATTTCGCTGCTAGGGATTTTTGGCCTTTGCTTTATTGCCTGGCTGGGTTCAGAAGATCGGCGGCGGGTACCGTGGAAGGTGATTGGTTGGGGCGTTGCCATTCAGCTGTTGGTGGGGTTGCTGGTGTTTTTGCTGCCCTTTACCCGCTCGGTGGTGGTCTGGCTCAGCTCTATTCTCAACGCCCTAATCGATGCGTCTGATGCTGGGGCGCGGTTTTTGTTTGGCCCCATTTTTGTGCCCGACTTTAACCAAACCGTTGGCCCCTCTGGAGCCGGACGCTGGATTGCTCGCGCCCTGACGCCGCCCTTTACCGCCGTGCCGGGCGATCGCCTAGGAACCGACAACCTCAACCTGGGCTACATCTTCGCATTCAGATCGCTGCCTCAGGTAGTGTTTTTTGCCTCCATTTTTGCGCTGCTGTATAACCTGGGCGTGGTGCAGCCAATTGTGCGGGTGTTTGCCCGCTTCTTTCGCTGGGCCATGAATATCAGCGGGGCCGAGGCCCTAGCGGGAGCGGCGAATATCTTTGTCGGCATTGAGTCGGCGATCGCCATCAAACCCTTCCTAGAGCGCATGACCCGCAGCGAACTGTGCGCTGTGTTGGCGGGCTGTTTTGGCTCCATTGCCTCCACGGTGCTGGGCCTCTACGCCGGGTATCTGCGGCCGATTTTTCCGTCGATCGCAGGCCACCTGATGTCGGCCTCGGTGCTGACGATTCCGGCCTGCTTTGTGATGGCTAAAATTCTGGTGCCCGAGCGAGAGGTGCCCGACACCCTAGGCAAGGTGCCCGCCGTCGACTTGGCCGACGACGAGCAGCAAAGCCCGATGGATAGCCTGATTTTGGGTGCCCTCGACGGCGTCAAAATGGCGGTGGGCATTGTTGCCGCGCTGATCGCCATTCTGGGGCTGATCGCCCTGCTCAATTTGCTCTTTGCCCAGCTGGCTAGCCTGGCCACCAGCGAGTTTGCCCTCTGGCGCGTCATCGGTCAGGTGTTTAGCGTGATCACGCTGCAGAACATTATGGGGGTGCTGTTTTTGCCCCTCACCTTTCTCACCGGAGTTTCCCTTGACTGGCAAGAGCTGTGGCTATCGTCGCAGCTGATTGGGCGACGGTTTTTAGAAACAGCCATCCCGCCCTACATTGGCCTAGCCAATGCCGCAGCTGAGGGCACACTGAGCGATCGCGCCCTGGTGATTGTCAGCTACGCCCTCTGCGGCTTTGCCCACCTCCCCTCGGTGGGCATCTTTGTCGGCGGTCTCTCGACCCTGGTGCCCTCCCGCCGCAAAGACATTAGCGAAGTTGCCTGGAAAGCTCTGTGGGCGGGCACCCTGGCCACGCTGATGACCGGCTGCGTGGCGGGCATCTTTTTCTACGAAGGCGCGGCAGTGCTGGGCCGGTAAGAGGCTTCAGTTTTCAGCAGATGACCGTCCGCCTTGGTGTCTAATGCGGAATTCGCCTTGAGAAGCCCTGGTTCAAATCAGGGCTCTGGTAGGGGCATTGCAGTGTGTCACGCGCTGTAAGGTTGTGCCCCCATGGGTGACACAAGGTTATGCCCCCTGATGAATCAGGGGGTTTTTCTTTTGGGGTGGGAGAGTTGCAGG